>JBFZFB010000083.1:0-5706 GCA_041306605.1 Lentisphaerota bacterium
GAAACAAAATTAATAAAACATCTTCGATGAAAATGCCATCTGTTTATTCATGTTACATAGATAACTTTTTGATTCAAGACCAGAAAGTGTTTTGCCTTGCCTTTAAATAGCGAAATATTGATACTGCAATGCGTTTTAATTCTCGATATCTCAACTCAAGGAGGGGTGTTTCATGCAGTTAAAATACAGTACATGGCCCAAGGTTTGTGAGTATTTGAAGAAATCCAAAGGTGTAATAATGCCCGTTGGTTCCATTGAACAACATGGCCCGTCGGCACCTATCGGCACGGATGCGTTATGCGCCGAAGTCATTTCAAAAGAAATTGGCGACAGGTACGGCGTTATGGTTGGTCCGTGCGTGCAGGTCGGAATGTCATTGCACCATATGTGTTTTCCGGGATCAATGACGCATTCACCGCGCAATCTTCAGATGGTCATTGAAGATTACTGCGTGTCGCTGGCTTCTCATGGATTTGAAAGGTTTTTCCTGTTGAACGGTCATGGTGGAAACATTGCGTCAATAGGGGCGGCTATATGGAACACTTATTATGACTTGAGAGATTCATCTCTGCCGCATGCTTCAAAGATACGCTTCGATTGGGCAAGCTGGTGGGAGAATACCGCTGTGGCTGATCTTGAGAAGATCTTGTTTGGCGATAAGAACGGAGGGCATGCCACTCCGGCTGAAATTTCAATCGCGATGTGCGCGGTTCCGGAGATTGATTTTTCATGTAAAGTTCTGCCTCCTGTCGGTGAGCCTCACGATGAACGTAATGCGGGGTCAAACGATTTCCGGGCCGCATGGCCGGACGGCAGAATAAATTCCGACCCGACGCTGGCGAACAAGGAAGCGGGCAGAAAGCTTATAGACACGGCAGTTGAGGTATTGTACGCCAAATATAAAGCTCTTGTTGAAGCGAAGTGATCTGCTGTTATATGTGCGTCAGGGGCAGTTTTCCTATGGGGTAGACATTAAAGCCGATATTATGAAGTTTCTTGTGGTCGAGAATATTGCGCCCGTCAAAAATAAAAGCCGGTTTTTTCATGCTGTTGAATATTTTCCGGTAGTCAAGAGACGCGTATAGATCCCATTCCGTGAGAACGGCGATAGCGTGGGCGCCATCGGCGGCGGCGTACGGGTCGGGTTGGAACTCAATCTTTCCATCAGTTCCGCTCATGTCCTTTTTCGCGTTTTCGAGGGCTTGCGGGTCTGATATCACTATATATGCTTTTTCGGCGAGCAGTTGGCGGCATACTGTTATTGCAGGACTTTCACGGGTGTCTCCCGTATCGGATTTGAACGCGAATCCGAAAACAGCAATGCGTTTTCCGGCCACGGTATGAAACATTGTTGATACCATATTGCTTACAAATCTGTGTTCCTGATACTCATTCATTGCCACAACTTGTTTCCAGTATTCTGCAACCTCGGTGAGTCCGTATGTTTCGCACAGGTAGACCAGATTCAGAATGTCTTTTTTGAAGCATGATCCGCCGAATCCAACGCTTGCCCGCAGGAATCGGGAGCCTATTCTGGAGTCCATTCCGATGGCTTTTGCCACTTCTTCAACATCAGCCTCTGTGCTTTCGCACAATGCGGATATACTGTTTATAGAGCTGATGCGCTGTGCCAGGAAAGCGTTCGCAACCAGTTTTGAAAGTTCGCTGGACCATACACTTGTTGTCAGGATTTTCTCTTTCGGCACCCAGCGGGCATAGATGTCGACAATTTCCTGCACGGCTTTCCGGCCCGTTTCATTTTCCCTGCCGCCTATAAGTATTCGATCCGGATTTTCAAGATCACGGATAGCGGTGCCTTCAGCGAGAAATTCGGGATTTGAAAGCACTTCGAAATGAACCCCCTTTGGTTCTGACTGAAGTATTCTGGCCATGGCGGCGGCTGTGCGGACCGGCAGTGTGCTTTTTTCTATTACTATTTTATCGCTCTTCGAGTTTTCAAGTATTTCCCGGGCTGTTTTCTCCCAGTACTGGAGGTCGGCGGCCATGCCTGCGCCCTTGCCGAAAGTTTTCGTTGGTGTATTAACGCTGACAAATATTATATCTGATTCTTCTATTGATTTTGCGATGTCAGATGTGAAAAACAGATTGCGGTTCAATGTTTCGCGGACAAGTTCCTTGAGGCCGGGTTCGTAAATTGGAAGATTATCGCTTTGCCATGCCGCGATTTTGTTTTTGTCGATATCGCCAACTACAACACGGTAATCAGGGCAATGTTTGGCAATCATTGCCATTGTGGGGCCGCCGACATAACCAGCACCTATGCAAAGAATATTTTTCAAGTTGAATCTCCGGGTTTATGTATCCAGCAATATGCTTTGAACGTGCGACATATAATCATGACCAGCCTGCTTCGTCAATTGTGAATTAGCCTGATGTCCAATCATTTGGCTTTCTGCTTTTTACTCAAATTTTTGTGGCGGATAGACGGCTTTAGGGCTTTCCGTGAAATCGCGTTGAAAATTTCACTGCCTACCGGGGGGCATCCTTTGACAAAAACGCCCCGTTTTTGGTGCGCACTTGTGCAGTTGCCGATGCATAATGTTCCTTCCGGCACATCAGCATGACCTTTGCCGATTGCTATATTTAAACAAACATTTGATGGAAAATAATCAAATATGCTGTTGCCGTATTTTTTCAAAAACAGGAAAAGCGTTGACTGACAGGCACTGCATGATTTTTCATCGAGGATCCGTATGTTCGGGAACTGAATGGATAGATTTTCCGGCGGCAGATCAAAACCGGATGTCCATTCCTTCCAGTTGTCGGGCGAGACTTTTATGTTATTCATGTTTATAACGCCATAACCTCGATCAGCAGCTATTTTGAGGTAGGGAATTTCTTCGGCGCGTATTCCCATCAGGGCGCACGCTACGGCATCAACGGCGAAAGCATCGGCGCCGGCCAATACAACACCCATTTGTTTGGGCTCCCCGGCGCTGGGGCCGAGGCCCTGCATGCCGACAGAGCCGTCAATAATGGAAAGATGCGGAAGTAGAATGCTTGCCATGTCGGCAATCGCTATATTTAATGATCTTTCATTTGTGCCTTTGACCGGCGGCAGCATGTGCAGTTTTACTTTGCTATGACGCCAAAGACAGCCCTTCATGTTTTTTACGGACAATGATACTCCGGTATGCATATGAGTCTTCATTACCGGGATTGAAACTATCAGATCGTATTCGGTCACTTCGCGGCATAATTCGAGTGTTTCCAAAACTACACCGTGAGGAATAGCCTTTTTAACGCAAGGATGTTTGTCCATATCAATTAAAGGGCAGTTTCTGGCGCGCGCTACGGCTGCTATGCCTGTTGCTTCCAGTGCATCAAGGGCATTTACGCCCCTGATGGGGCTTTCTCCGACGGCCACTTGCGCGCCGGCATCTTTAAATGCGTCAATCGCGGCGGCAACAACCTGCGGGTTGGTGGTTATGCCTTGACCGGGAACTGCAATGCGGCCCGCGTTTGGTTTGAGCAATACTTTTTTTCCGGAAGCCGGTGAAAGATCAATTTGCGCGAGAACCTTCCGGGTGTTTTCATACGGATCTTTACCTGAAGCCACAAACACCCGTGGCACACCGTCCTTTTTCATGAACGGGTTGTTCTTCTTATTCTCTTTCGCCGTTTTTGAGTTTCTGTTCATTTTTATACTTAATTTTTAAACAATAACAAAACATGTTCCTGAGTGAAAGAGAGAAGAAAGCAGTTCTTGTTTTTTCCGTATGTTTTGTTATGCTTCAATAAAACATGAAAGATGAGCATATAATTGCGGAACAACGGCATAATAAGCGTTTTTTTCTGATAACGCTTTTTGGCTTTTTCCTCTTCATCATAGCGGCGCGAGCTGACTATAAAGACGATATAGACCAGACCAGGCTGGCATCTGAACTGGGGGCGGCATTGCCTTCCGGAACCAATATTTCCGTCTCGCATATCGAAGCTTCTTTGGCTGGCGGTGAGTATATGCCGGAAACCAATGATGTTGAATTTGCAGGCAAAGCATTTACCGCCATGAGCGGTTCGCCAACTAACGCGTCGGAACACGCGAGCATCGTGGGTCGTATCTTCTACGGCAGATATACCAGCGTTGCGCCGGATATCAATGTTATATGCAATTACTCGGCAACCGACTGGCTTGGCACAGGTTTCCTGCGCACGGAGGATTCCGCGGAGCCCAAAATTGAAACCAACCGCGTGCAGAATCATTCATGGGTCTGGGCAACCTCTTCAAGCTTTGTCACGAATTCCATCCGGCGATTGGATTACGCGATAGAAAGGGATGGTTTTGTTGCCGTTGTCGGGCTGGCCAATAGTTCCACAACAGCCATTCCTCATCTTCTTGCTCATTCTTACAATGCCATTTCTGTCGGTAAATCCAGCGGGGAGCACAGTACCAGCGGAACAGTTTTTGATGTTGCTGGACGAGTAAAGCCGGAAATTGTGGTTCCCGTAAGCACGGAAAGCGCCGCAACTCCTATCGTCAGCGCTTGCGCCGCCATGCTTCTTGAAACTTGTGATGCGGATGCAGGATTGACGAATGCCGCTCACCCCGAGTGCATTAAGGCAATCCTTATGGCGGGAGCAACAAAGGAGGAATTCAGCACGTGGGACAGACTGTCGTACCGTCCGTTGGACGACAGATACGGGGCGGGGGAGCTTAACATTTACAACAGTTATCATGTGCTTGTGGCGGGTGAAAAGGAAGCCTGTGCAACGAGTCTTGTTGACAGCACAGGCTGGGATTTTGATTCATTGCCGGGCGGTTCCAACATGTTCTATTTCTTTGATGTTCCGGCAAATTATGTCATGACGCGCTTATCGGTTGTACTGACGTGGAACAGAATTATCACCAACGGTCCTGCTCCGGGCTTTGATCCATATCCTGCGTTGTCCGATATGAACATGTATCTCTATGGAGCCAGTAATTTCTCGATTACGGGTATTGTTGATTTGAGTACAGGCCGGATTGATAATGTGGAGCATATTTATCAGCGTCATCTTGCCGCCGGCAGATACGCGCTCGAGGTAAAGACCGATTCCTCTACGGATTATGCGTTAGCCTGGTACAGCAGGACGGCCTTGATTCCGGTGATTCAGTCTATATGTATTACCAACGGCAATATACGGTTTGATGCGGCTGTAAGTTCGAATATTAACTGCTCGGTTCAGTCGTCGACAAACCTTGTTAGCAGTGAATGGCAGTATATAGCGACCAATTATTCATCAACAAATGTTTGGACGTACATAGATGCCAACTCTACCAATTTTTCACGGCGTTTTTACCGGTTGATTCCTGATCCATAGCTTCCAATCTGAAAAAGTTGACATAATGAGCAATGTTGGTATTCTGTCACGCATTTGACTCGAATCTGATGCGAGGCGGCGGGGTAAGAATTAAGCCATTTGCAGAAGATATTAGACCCTCGAGTACTCTGGGTCTGAGGAGAGACAGGATAACAGGATATGATGATTAGATAGGGAAGACGCGACCAGTCATGTCGAACCAGTCGTGTCGAATGACGGGATGACGAGAAATGTTTATTGTCGGGACTTCACCGGGCAGGACTGAATACAGAATGTCAGAAGGATCTTTCGGTGAGTTGGTGTTGTAAAAGTTGCGAAACATGGCAAAGAAGATTGAACATTGAAAATATTATCATGTTATCCTGTCTAAATATTTGAAATATT
>JBFZFB010000084.1:0-13417 GCA_041306605.1 Lentisphaerota bacterium
TCCATGTTGCAGGAAGAAACGCGCGGCAAAAATGAGGAAAAAGTTGCCTCTTTGCAGGTACCGAAGCCGCGTGAAATAAAACAGTTTCTGGATCAGTATGTAGTTGGTCATGATTACGCTAAAAGAGTGTTGTCTGTCGCGGTTCATAACCATTATAAGCGCTTGAAGCAGGGGTTTCACTTTGCGCAAAATGATCCGCTTGCTGAAGTTGAAATAGAGAAAAGCAATATTCTCCTTGTTGGTCCTACCGGTAGCGGCAAAACTTTATTGGCAAGAACACTGGCCAAAATGCTTGATGTCCCATTTGCCATTGCGGACGCTACTACTCTGACTGAAGCTGGTTATGTAGGGGAAGATGTTGAAAATATATTATTGACGCTATATCAGAACGCTAATTGTGACATTGCCCGCACGGAAATGGGGATCGTTTATATTGACGAAATAGATAAAATAAGCAGGAAGACTGAGAATGTGTCTATTACACGTGATGTGTCGGGTGAAGGTGTTCAGCAGGCTTTGCTGAAGATTGTGGAGGGAACAATAGCAAATGTTCCTCCCGGCGGCGGGCGTAAGCATCCTCAGCAAAGCTATATTAAGATAAACACAGGGCATATTTTATTTATTTGCGGGGGTGCTTTTGTGGGATTGGAAGACATTGTCCGCAGGCGAATAGGGGGCAAGAAGCTTGGTTTTGGAAAGCCAGAAGAGTCTTTTGTTGATGCTGATGACGGCGGGTCATGGGGTGATCATATAGCTACGGAAGACTTGGTTCGTTACGGGCTTATTCCTGAGTTTGTAGGACGATTACCGGTTGTTACGGCGCTGGCTGAGCTTACAGAGAAAGACCTTCTTCGTATCATGGTGGAGCCCAAGAACTGCATGGTGCGTCAATATCAGAAATTGATGGCAATGGGAGGTGATACTCTTTCATTTACAGACAGTGCTTTGAAAGAGCTGGCTAAAATTGCTATAAAGAAAAAAACCGGTGCACGGGGTTTGAAATCCATTGTTGAAAAGATAATGCTGGACATCATGTTTGATGTATCGGGTGAAGGGCATCGCAGGAATATTTGTGTTACCAAAAACATGGTTCAAAAACAACGTGTTGTTGATTCTGAGAAAACGCTCAAAATAGCTTGATGGCACCTTCGTAGAGCGGCTTCTGGACAATCTTATACTTCTTTGAGTCCGCCAATTGGTTTGTTGCCTGGTCCCAGTACCAATACAAGGGGGCGATGACTAATAGATTCTTCTTGCGACAGTATGGTGAAGCTTAAAATTATGACGCGGTCACCAATAGATCCTTTGTGCGCGGTTGCTCCATTTAGGCATATTTCTTTCGATCCGCACGGGGCTGGTATGGCATATGTTTCAAATCTTTCGCCGTTTGTAACATTAGCGACGAGCACTTTTTCGTAAGGCAGTATTTTTACTGTGTCCATAAGTTCGGCATCAATAGTGATGCTGCCTTCGTAATCTATTTCCACTTTTGTCACGGTGGCATTATGAAGTTTTGATTTAAGCATTTCCAGTAGCATTTTAATCCCCCAGAATTTTTATCAAGCTATTATATTTGTAATAAGACTGCAAGTGAGGATTTTTTTGTATGATAAGAATGTTTTGGATCTCGATGATGATGCTACTTGCAGGTATCGTTAATTTGTGAAGATATCCATGACAGAAGATCTTCACGGTTGCTGAATCGTCCTTCCAGTTGGGCGTCATAGGCTATTTTTAGCCAATAGCCTATTTCAGGTCCTTGAGGCTTGCCCATTTTTATAATATCATCGCCTGTGATTAAAGGAGCCGGTAAAGGCGGTTCGCTGTCAAATTTTTTCTGTACAGACAGCAGGAAATCATAATTGTCCAGATTTCCATGACTGGCCAGGCAGTCAAGGCGATGCAGTTCCAGTTCAATAGGGAATACTTGTGCACCAATCAGTCTTCGCAAGGTGGATTGTTTCATTCTTTTTACGTCCATGAAGCGCATATGGTTTCTTATGCAATATGTTATGCGTTCTATTTCTTCTCGCGGGAATCTAAGGTCTTGCAGTATTTTTTCAGCCATTTCGGCTCCTTTTTCTGCATGTCCATCAAATCGTATTCTATCATCGGCAATCCGCAATGTGGGAGGCTTGCCTGCATCATGCAGCAGTATGGCGTATGCAAGTGTTATAGATGGGTTTTTCATCATGTTAAGCATGATAACAGTATGTTCAAAGACATTGCCTTCGGGATGAAATTCAGCTGGTTGTTGGCACTCTTTCATTATCGGAATAGATGGCATTATATGGTGAAGCAGTCCTGTATCATCGAGCAACGTTAAAGCATCACCGGGTTTTTCTGATTCCAGCAGAGTGCGGGTTAGTTCTTCGCGTATTCTTTCAGCGCTGATCTTGGATATAAGGGCGGCATGAGTTTTTATTGCGTTGTATGTTTCAGGGTCAAATTTGAATTTAAGTGTGGATGCAAAACGAACGGCTCGTAGCATTCGCAAATGGTCCTCGGCAAAACGATCTTCGGGTTTGCCCACGCAGCGGATGATTTGGCTTTTGATGTCTTTTTGTCCTCCATGGTAATCATGGAAAGCACCTGCGATAGGGTCGTAGAAGATTGCATTTATTGTGAAGTCGCGGCGAGCTGAGTCTGTTTCAGGATCAGAGAAAGATACGCCGGCCGGCCGGCGACCGTCTTCATAAGCATGATCTTTTCGGAAGGTAGCTATTTCGAAAAAAGCTTCATCTATGGGTGCTTTTATGACGCCGAAGACCTTTCCCACTGATATGGAGCCGGGAAATAATGTCAAAATTGTTTCCGGCAGGGCATTTGTAGCAATATCATAATCCTTTGGGTTTTTGCCCATAATTATATCGCGAACGCAACCGCCAGCCCAGAAAGCTGTAAATCCAGCTGACTGGAGTTTTGACACAGCCAGAATGGCCTTTTCTTTTAACAGATCGGTATTCATTTGTTTGGTGAAGTTATATCTTTTATTAATTGCTTTAGCATGGCTGACAATTTCGGTTGTATCAGACGGGTGTTAGCTATTACATCTTTATGTGAAATAATGCCTCCTGAATGGGTTCCTGATGCATGATTAGTTATACACGATATGCCGGCAACGCAGATTCCTGAAGCATTTGCAAGGATGGCTTCCGGTACTGTTGACATGCCGACAGCATCAGCGCCCATCAGACTCAGGGCTTTTATTTCAGAAGGGGTCTCGTATGTGGGGCCGCATACGGCAGCATATACACCGTGTTTTAGTTTTAGATTAATTTTTTTGGCTGACCGGCTTATTATTTTTGATAGATGGATGTTGTAAATGTGTGACTGATCAGGGAAACGGTTCCCGAATACGGGATAGTGAGGGCCTACTAGAGGATTGACGCCCATCGCGTTAATATGATCGGTTATAAGCATTATGTCGCCGGGTTTGAGTTGGGGATTTATTCCACCGGCCGCGTTGGTGATAACTAAAGTTTTGATTCCGCATTTTACGCATAAAAGAACAGGCAAGGCAATGGGGTCCCATCCGGCGCCCTCATACCAGTGATGACGGCCTTGAAAGATAAGAACTTCTTTTTTGTCGTGTTCCGCCAGGATTATGCGTCCTTGATGTCCTTCTACAGATGTTGAGCCAAGACATGGTATTTTTGCATAGGGGACGGATGTTTTAATTCGAAACGCGGAAGCGGTATCACCCCATCCGGACCCAAGGATAACAGCACAAACAGGTTTTGACGGAGATAGAGATCGAACAGTTTTTTGGACAGCTTTTTGCAAAGAAGTCATATTCATTTAGAGTCTCCCATGCTGTTAATTTGAGCTATATGTTTTAATTATTTTGTTAACATAATCGACTTGTATATAGTATACAGGCAAAACATGTTTCCTGATACTGAAATTGAAAGAAATTTAGAATGACAAAAACATGCAAATATTTTGATGGAAAATTAGTATCGTTATCCGATTGGAACGATTGGCGTTGGCAGGTTGAACACAGCTGTAAATGTTTTGAAGAATTAAAAGCCATTAGCGGCCTTGGATGTGATGAATTGAACCGGTTGAGCAAAGTGACGGAACGGTATCCTTTCAGGGTGACCCCGTACTATTGGTCTTTGATCGATTGGAATAGCCATGAAGATCCTGTTCGCCGGCAATGTATTCCAGATTTAAGGGAAATAGAGTTGCCGGGTGGAGGGCTTGAAGATCCATTTGAGGAAAGGTGTAAAATGCCAGTCCCTGGCCTGATACATCGTTTTAGGGATCGTGTTCTGGTGAT
The DNA here is from genome assembly GCA_041306605.1 of Lentisphaerota bacterium. Lineage (GTDB taxonomy): Bacteria > Verrucomicrobiota > Kiritimatiellia > UBA8416 > JAQBFJ01 > JBFZFB01. The sequence goes on from JBFZFB010000084.1 coordinate 4,286, forward strand.
CACTACGAACAAATGCGCTGTATACTGCAGGCACTGCACTCGGAAGAATATTTTATCTGGTTTAGGGTGCGTTGATTTGCATCAAAAATATTTTGATTCCATGCTGGATTATGTATCGGGAGATGATGGTATTAGAGAGGTTATTATTTCGGGAGGAGAACCATTGCTTATGGATAATGACCTGCTGGATTGGGTTCTGGGTTCATTTCATAAAATCAAACATGTTGAAGTGATTAGATTGGGGACTCGCGTTCCGGTGGTGTTGCCTATGCGGATAAATGATGAATTGTGTGCCATCCTGGCAAAATATCGTCCGTTATGGGTAAACACTCAATTCAATCATCCTGCTGAAATTACAGACGAGTCCATTAGGGCTTGCGATTTGATTTTGCGTCATGGTATTCCTGTTTCCAATCAGGCGGTATTATTGAAAGGGGTGAATGATTCAGTTCATGTGATGAAGGAGCTTTGTAATAAATTGCAAGGCAACATGATCAGGCCGTATTATGTGTTTGAATGTGATCCGGTTAAGGGGACTGAATATTTACGTGTGTCACGAAATATAGGCATGCAAATAGCAGAAGAGCTGAGAAAGACGGTTGGCGGGTTGTCGTTACCTAAATTTGTTGTTGATATTGCAGGAGAAAAGGGGAAAGTGGATATCCGTAATTGACCGTCAGCCCTTAATAGGGTAAAGGAATAGCATGTTAGTAAAATCTATTTTGTATATTGTTTCTGGTGTAATTCTGACGGTTTTAGTTCCTGTTGTCTTGTTTTTTGGGGCAATGAGGATCAACGCACTGCCGAGGATTTATGAGTCCACAGCGCTTGGGCAGATTGTGGTTGCTGAAGACATGAAAGCGGAGAGCAACTATACGGCAATGAAGGATGTTGTGGATTCGCACGTAAAAACGTTCAAAACAAATGCTGTTCTCGAACAAGTCGCGCAGAATCTGGGCCTGGAGCGCAAATGGAGCCGCATGTCGGATGCAGGTGAGGTTATCATGCCGCTATCGGATGTAATCAGTCGTCTGGATGCCAGTGTGGATATAGTTCCATTACAGGATAATAGCGGCAGAATTAAAATCAGCTCGCGATCGGAGGATCCTGAAGAAAGCGCCATTATAGCCGACGAAATGATATCGTGTTATAACAGTTTCATGTCGACGTTGCAGGGTACAACGAATCTGGTGGTGGTTGTCTTGGAATCGGGCAAGGTTCCAAAGAAAACGAGTTACCCCAACTATCTGGTTAATGTACTTATTGTCTGTATATCATCCGCCGTGGCTGGAATCATCGGCATGGCTTTGTTTGTCAATGGTGTCAAATTGAAAGTAATTTACGACAGGACAATGAAATGACCATTGATGTGACAGTAACAGATATGTTATGAGCGTTACTGATTTTGAGCGGAAAATTTATAGGATTGTGAGTCAGATACCTCGTGGTTATGTTAGTACCTATAAATTGGTGGCACGCAAAGCTGGCTGCGGGTCGTGTCGTGCGGTGGGGCAGGCGTTGAAGCGGAATCCTTATGCACCAAGGGTGCCGTGTCATCGTGTTATAGCTTCGGATCTTGATATAGGAGGATTTTGCGGGAGCCTGCGAGGGCGGCAAATACAAAGGAAGGTTAAATTATTGCGCCGGGAAGGGGTATTATTTGAAAAAGGTAAATTAACCGATCCAAGCCGTGTTTATGATTTAATGGGTTAGAGAAACAGGCTGTTAGCATTAAAAAAATGATGCTCTTGCAAACATGGGATTCATTGCCTATTATTCAAATTTGTTGCGTACCTGTAGCTCAATTGGACAGAGCACCTGACTACGGATCAGGAGGTTGGGGGTTCGATCCCCTCCAGGTACGCCATTTATTTTGCCCTGTAAACATTGATTAAAACAGCATCATCAACCTTTTTGACTGACCCTAATCCGGCTTTTGGTGGTTCTAAAATGGCGTTTTGTTACGGTTTTTTTCCGGCTTTTTGTTGACAAGGGCTCTTTTTCCATGATAAGCTACCTATAGCAACATTGATAAACAAAGAAGGGAGCACGAAAGCATGGCAACAATTTTTAAGAAACCCGGAAGTCCGTTCTGGTATGCCCGCTTTCAAGTTGAGGGGAAGGACTATGCGCTAAGCACAAAGAAGACGAATAAGAATGATGCCACGACTGTTATGCGTCACATGGTTCAGGAGTACAAAGGAACTCTGTCTATTGATGAAGCTTTTGAATCTTTGATGAGTATTCTGTTAAAGCGAGCTAAAGAGGAAAAGACCCAGCAAGGCAAAGTAGATATTGCCAACAAGCGGCATGAACTTGCACGCCGGCTTTCAGGTGCGCAGGAAGAAAAGATAGTCATTGCCGATGCTTGGCAAGCATGGATGAACAGTCCCATGAAACGGAATCCCGGCAAGGTGACCATCGGATGCTATAAAGGCCAATGGGAACGGTTTAAGACTTGGATTGAAAAGCAGGGTGTTCAATACCTGCATGATGTCACCCCGGCCAACGTGGAGAATTATAGCCAGCAATTATGGGAGTCCGGCGTTTCTCCCGGCACTTTCAACGCGCATATCAAGTTTCTTAAGAGCATGTTCAGAGTCTTAAAGGTAAGGGCTGGTCTTGTGTCAAACCCGTGGGATCAAATCCCTATGAAGGAACTTGAACGTGAAAGCAGACGGAACTTTACCCCGGAAGAATTAAAGGCAGTATGTGGCAATGCAACGGGAAACTTGCGATATATAATCGGGATGGGGCTTTATACCGGAATGCGGCTGGGTGACGTTTTGAATCTACGATGGGAAGACGTAAGGTTTAAAGAGGGATTCATAGAGCATATCCCATCAAAGACGGCACGGAAGAAGAAAAAAATCAGGCTTCCGATTCATCCTGTGATGGAAGTATTATTGAAGGAACTCCGGGCAACGTCAAAGGGTGAATTTTTACTTCCAGAAGAACGGGCGTTGTATAAATACAATCACTCGGCAATTACAAAACAGATTCAGGCATTCTTTAAGTCTTGCGGCATTATCACACAGGAGCAGGCAACGAACGGCCACCGGCGCAAAGCCATTGTCAGAATAGGGTTTCATTCTTTGCGTCATTCTTTTGTTAGCCTATGCGCGGCAAACATGGTTCCGCAGGTGGTAATTCAAGAACTTGTCGGCCACGGGTCGCCGGCTATGACTGCACTTTACAGTCACGCCGGAGATAAACAAAAGACGGCGGCAATCGCGACCTTGCCGACAATGAAGTTTTTACCGGAAAAGAAGGGAAAGAATAAAAGTTAGTCTTAATAGGCTTGTGGCAAATCAGAAACAGAAGGAAAATAATCATGAAAAGAAAAATGCACTCAAAACGGAAACGACGTATATCGGGTATATCGGATACCACTGAACCCACATACTGCGGAATGGATATGAGCAAACGGGGTTTCATGGATCGCTGGAAACAAATATTGGCGTGGGTGCATGCTAAGTTGACAAGTGAGTTCCCTGATATTTTTAGTGGCCTTGCTGTTGCACCGGACAAATGGGAGCCGATGAATGCGGGCGAGAAACTGGAAGCAAGGTTGCTGCGTTCAATTCTGCTGGCAGACAGAGCGGAAAAGATTAAAAAGACGCTTGGCTCATTGACCCTAGAACAGGTGTTTCAGTTAAGCGGCGATGGACTTCGTAAGGCAAATCTTTTCGCGGACGCTATGGCCGACCGAAAAACTGGTAAACGTAGATGTCCAAAATTGGCTGGGATTGATCTTCAAACACTCCTTTATGCCTGGAAATACAACACCATTCGGCAAGACAAAGAGACAAGTAGTGATGCGACGACAAAGCGGCAATGGTACAAATTCTGCAAGAAGATCGCACCTGCGGGCGGCAGGGGGAACCGGAACTACAAAGATGAAGATGAGGAAAAGTTCCTCAACATTTTTCGAAAGTACAACAAGGATGGGAACCAAGGTATGAAGCTTAACTCTGCAATTACAAACCTAATTGACTTACCTGAAGAAGACCCCAACTATATCGATTATGCCGGAAGTGGTTCCGTGTTTAAGTGCCTCAAAAGAATTCTTGCTCCTCACGGATTCACTCCGTCAGGGTGGTGGAACAAGCACTGTCCTTATTTCTGATCTTTTTAGTTCCGCACCGCCGGTGTGGATTGGTCTCAAAATACGTTTCTATCGTAAAGTCTTCTCCATAGTTCGCGATATTAGGCGTCATAACGATGCCACCGCGGGCAATAAGGAGTACTAACGATGAGAACAGAAACCATCACAACAATTCAGTCAGTGGCTATAGCTGACCCTGCCACCACGCCGGAGGACGTGAAACGAATAGTTGCCGCATGCCGGGCTGTAACACCCAAGACAAAACGCATGGGTACAGTCAGTGATGCCGCCGAAATTCTTGGCGTACATCCGCGCACTGTTCAGCGCTACGAACGCATGGGGCTTTTCAAGGCAATCCGAATCACCCGACGTCGAGTCCGGTATGACATGGACAATATTGATCGTCTGTCCACGGAAGGGGTGTCATCATGATAACAACGGCTCGACAAATCATTTCAGCGGCACTTAAAGCTGCCAGCGAAATAGACCATGCCATAACGCCAGCGAAAAGTAATCAAGCATTGGCCGTTCTGGATGGACAGACACAGCAACATCCACGGGAGACAAACGGCAGTCTTCTTCTCAGTCAGGCGGAGACAGCGCGGGCTTTGAATTGTAGCCGATGGACTGTGAGGAACCTTGTGCTTGACGGAGCGTTGAAACCGATTTCACTCCGCGGATTAAAACGTTTCCGGCGGGGGGATATTCTCAAGCTGGCAGAGCAAGGGGCGGCATGAAAAGGAGGGTCAAATGAGTTTAAATCATGACAAGATTGAAAACCTTCACGTGGCCGGGGATAAACAAATCGGACGTTGCCCGGCTTGCAATGAACAGGGACATGATAAGGCAGGTAATCATCTTCTTGTAAATGCCGACGGTTCTTTTGGGTGCATCCAATTTTCCGGCGATTCTGGCGTGGAGCACAGGAAGCGCATTTATGAAATTGCAGGCGATAAAAGCAAAACAATGCATTGCCAACTGGTAACCAATACACCAGAAAAGAAGACCGATGACCAGTCAAAGACAATCTCCGCAACGTATAACTACACCGACACAACCGGGAATCTTCTTTTTCAAGTAGTCCGATATACCCCTAAAGATTTTAGACAACGGCGAGCAGATGGAAAAGGCGGCTGGATTTGGAAGATGAAGGATGTCGAGCGTGTTTTGTATCGGTTGCCGAAAGTGAATGAAGCGAAGCAAGCGGGCAAAGTCATATTCATTGCAGAGGGAGAAAAGGACGTTGAAGCACTTGAACAACTTGAACTGACTGCAACGTGTAACGCGGGGGGCGCCGGCAAGTGGCAGGATTCATATTCCGACACGTTGTCAGGCGCGCAAGTCATCATCATTGCCGATAAAGACGAAGCCGGCAGGAAACATGCTGAACTTATAGCGGGAAAATTACAGGGTAAGGCAAAGTATGTCCGTGTGATTGAATTGCCAGACAGGAACGGCCAAAAGGTAAAAGATGCGGCAGACTGGATTCAGGCCGGGGGAACCCGTGACGAACTCCGGGAACTGGTAAAGGCGGCGGATGTAAGGACGCCGGCGGCACAAACGCAGATCACGGTAAGAGAAGATCGGCATATCATCCTGCCAAGCGGGGCGGTCAGCATATCGGATTCAGCGCGGCAAATCTTCTCCCTCATTGCTCCTACTCAGACAGTCTTCTTTCGGGGCGGCTGTGTGATGGAACTGCAACGACAAGATGACGGTTCATTGTGCCTTGCTGTTGTCAAGCCAGAGGCTTTTAGATCACGTCTTGAACGATTCGGCAAGGTCTTTAAATGGATTCAACACAAAGGAAACCACGTCTTGTCACCTTCGCAATGCTCTACGGATACAGGGAAGGCGTTGCTTGCGACCAAAGAGGCGGACGAAATGCTTCCTCATGTTGTTTCAATCTGCAACTGTCCGGTTATCGTTGAAACAGAAAACGGAATCAAGGTCTTGTCTAAGGGCTATCACCCGGAACGCGGCGGTATATTGATTGTTGACGGTGACGAACCGGACGAAATCTCCCTTGAGACAGGCATAGAGAAGTTAAACACGTTGCTTTGTGAGTTTGACTTCACAAGCCCCGGCGACCGTTCAAGGGCAATCGCAAGTTTTATAACTCCAGCGTTACGCATGGGCGGATTCATAACAGACAACATTCCGATTGATGTTTCAGAGGCAGATCAATCACAGGCAGGAAAAACACTCAGACAGAAGATCACTTGTGCAATCTACAACGAGGCCCCTTACATAGTCGCGCAACGTCAAGGCGGTGTTGGCTCGGCAGATGAATCCTTGTCACAGGCTCTTGTTGCCGGAAGGCCGTTCATTCAATTGGACAACATACGCGGGCGGCTTGATTCTCAATTCCTTGAGGCATTCTTGACGGCAGGCGGACTTATAGGCGCAAGAATCCCCCGTGTGGCAGAGATTCAGATTGATTCCCGCTTCTTTGTTCTCTTGATGACCAGCAACGGTGTGGAAACGACACGGGACTTGGCAAATCGGGCTTCCATTGTGCGAATCAAAAAACAAAAGGAAGGCTATCAATTCAGGCAGTACCCGGAAGGCGGAGTAGTTGAACACGTAAGGGGCAATCAATCACACTACTTGGCAAGCGTCTTTGCCGTTGTCCGGTTCTGGATTGAACAGGGCAAACAGAAGACGAATGAATGCCGCCATGACTTCCGGCAATGGGCGCAGATTCTTGACTGGATTGTTCAGAATGCCTTCCACGAAGCCCCATTGATGGACGGCCACCAAGTAGCACAAGAGCGCGTGTCAAATCCGGCTTTGACATGGCTTCGAAAGGTTGCGCTTGCCGTTGTTCAGGACAATTGTCTAAACGAACCGTTGTCCGCTTCCGCCATTGGGGACACGTGCGAGAATCACGGCATTGATATTCCGGGACTCAAAGACCTTACAGATGAAGACCAGCGCAAACGCAAGATCGGGGTTCTCATGGGACGGGTATTCCGGGAATCAGAGGAACAGAAACTTGACGGGTTCACCGTGTCCCGGTCTGAAATCGAACAGGAACGAACTGGCGGCGGAACATACCAATCGAAGACTTATATCTTCACAAAACCCGCACAGCGCACAGACCGCACAGAGACCCCTTATAGAATAGAAAAGGATACCTTTTCCACGTCTATAGTACCCTCTATGCAGTCTGTGCGGTCTACTGCGGAAATCACCGCAGAAGACCTGTTCAGACCCTTTTTTGATGATCAAGACCGCTGTTCTCCCGCTGTTTCCCGCTGTTCTTCTGTTGTAGGGGGTGAAGCATGAAATTTGAATCCGGCAATGAATACAGATTCCGCCCCGGTACTTGCCCGAACCCAGCAGGGCGACAAGCAGGCCTGCCGGCACTTAGAAAGCAGGCTGTTCAGGCAGTCATGGATGTTGTGAATGAAATTATAACCGACCCGGCAAACCTTCAACGCTGGCGGAACTATGTTCAAGAAAAGTGGACAGAAGACCCCGGCGCATTCATTAGGAATATAGTCTTGCCGCTTTCACCCCGCGAGACATTGGCAATGTTTAGGACAACAGAGAACGGGCTGGCAACTTTAACCGTGTCACAGTTGCGTGTTATAGCTTCCACGTTGCCACAGGAAACGCCGGAAGACGGACAGACAGGGAAAGACACGGGCAAGGTTATTGACATGGAAACAGGTCAATCGGATGCGTGTTTTAGCGTCCGTTCAGACACAGAACAAGCTGGGAGCGTCCGGGATGAGCCAAAGACAGGTTTTGACCCGGAAGCGGGTTTTTAAGGGGGTATGCCGTAACAAAAACCGTGATAATTTAAGGGTTTTCAATGATTAAACAGCAAAAACAAAGGAAAACAAGGGAAAATGAGGGAAAAAAACCTGATTGATAGTCAGAAGAGGGTTTAAAAAGCAATGAATCAGGCAGACACAATTCCGACCTATCCGGCAATGAAGACGCTGGGAGACCTTGCCAGTCTTCGACCGCTTGTCATTATAGACACGCGGGAACAGACACCGCTTGCATTTCCCCGGTTGCAGTCTATCCGGGGCACGTTGACCAGCGGAGACTATTCTTTTGCCGGCGCTGAAGACCTGTTTGCCATAGAGCGCAAGTCCATTGCAGACCTTGTGTCTTGTGTCATGGGAGATAACCGGGAACGGTTTGAGAGAGAATTAACCCGCTTGCGGGGCTTACGGTTTGCCCGGCTTCTGATCATTGGCAACCAGTCAGAGATTGAAGGGCAGGAATATAAAAGCAATGTGTCACCCCGTGCTGTTCTTAATTCCCTTCATGCGTGGGAAGCGCGATTTATTCCCGTTGTTTTCACTCAGACCCCGGCGACAGCGGCGCAACAGGTTGAAACGTGGATTTATTGGTTTGCCCGTGAACTTGTCGAATCATGCAACGATTTATTAAGAGCGCAAAGAAACAAAAAACAGGAGAAAATACAATGAGTGAACAACATGACAACAGCGGGGCATTATTCCGTAACACCAAGAAAACAGAAAAAAACTCAAATTGGCCGGACTATCAAGGCGATATTATGATTGAAGGTAAAACATACTGGCTTTCCGGCTGGGTTAAAGAAGGCAAAAAAGGAAAGTTTCTAAGCCTAGCCGTTAAACTGAAGAAACCAGAAGAAGAAAAGACAGCGGTAAATGATAATAACTTGCCGTTTTAAAGGGGCTTGAAATGAGCCAATTATGGAGTTTTGAGGTTTAAACAGACTCACTCACCGCCGGCAATCTTCAGCCTCACAGCTTTGAACGGACTGGGGGGCAAATCCTCGCTCTCTGAAGGCAGTTTCATGCAATCCTTAGCGATACCATCCAAGAACTCTTTCAGGCTTGCCGGCATCTGATCTTCAGACGTAGTCTCATAGCCCATGAGTGACGCCAGCGACCTAGCCGCTTCCAATCCGACCTTCTGCTCGGATACGCTCTCGGTATCCTGTCTGACGATCTTGGTATAGTACTCGGCCAATTCCTGTTTGGATGCCACTTGTTTCATACATATATCGGATGCCA
>JBFZFB010000085.1:0-9903 GCA_041306605.1 Lentisphaerota bacterium
TCGCGGCGCCACTCGCAAGAAACCTGAGGGCAAGCCGGATCGCATAGTTTTTGTTCCTCCAGAGCAATGCCCAAAGTGCCGTTCGCACAACATCAGCCCCTGCCTTGACACGGAAGAACATGTATGTTCACTGCTGGACAAGTTGTTCAGACATTGCGTTCCGGATTGCATCCATATATCCGAAGATATGGCCTACAAGGAGAAGGCCATGATATCCCCCGCCATGTGCCGCGAATTCCTGATGCCCACCTGGAAGCGATGGGGGGACCAGTCGCACCGGGCCGGAGTGCCAATTTATGCCGTTGACTCCGACGGCTACGTCGGCGAACTGATTCCCCTATGGATTGAGAGCGGATTCCAGATGAATGATCCGCAGGAAGTGGCTGCGGGAAATGATCTTCCCGCGTACCGCCGGAAGTTCGGTAAGCGGATGGCATATTCTGGCGGAGTTGACAAGCGTGCTATGGCAAAAGGCGGGGAAGTGATCGAAGCCGAAATGCGGCGACTTGCCCCTGTCATCAAGGCTGGCGGCTATATACCCGGCTGTGATCATGCGGTGCCACATGACATCTCGTGGTCCAATTTTATACACTACAGCAGACTGCTGGCGAAATTGACAGGCTGGCTGTAGTGATTCAAAGGGAAAGCGAAGTTTCTTGCGGGCTGATATGGAGAATGTAATATAAGCGGACAACGAAAGGTGTATTTGAAATGAACAGCAAGGTGAAGATTGGAATTGTGGGGGTGGGTAATATGGGCAGTTTGCATGCCCGTAGTATGCACAAAATTAAAGGCGCTGTGCTGGCCGCTGTGTGCGATATTGACCGTGCCAAAGCTGATGCGCTTGCCGGTGAAATGTCGTGCAAGGCTTTCTACGCGGCGGATGATATGATTTCTTCCGGCAAGGTGGACGCGATAGTAATAGCTACTCCGCATTATGATCATACGACAATCGGCATTAAAGGTTTAAAAAAAGGCCTGCATGTGCTTGTTGAGAAGCCTCTTTCGGTTCACAAGGCCGACTGTCAGCGTCTGATAGCCGCCCATGAAAACAAGAAGCAGGTTTTCTCCGCTATGTTCAATCAGAGAACAGACCCGCATTATATCAAGGTGCGGAATTTGATTCAAAAGGGGGAGCTGGGCGAGATCACGCGCGTTAACTGGATTATTACCAACTGGTTTCGTCCGGAGATTTACTACAGGAGCGGCGGCTGGCGTGCCACATGGAGTGGCGAGGGTGGCGGTGTGTTGATGAATCAGTGTCCGCATAATCTCGATTTGCTCTGGTGGATTACCGGCATGCCGAAACAGGTTACCGCGAAATGCTGCTTCGGCAAGTGGCATGATATAGAAGTTGAAGATGAGGTCACCGCCTTTCTCGAATATCCGAACGGGGCAACGGGTGTGTTTATTACGTCAACCGGTGAGGCGCCGGGAACCAACCGTCTCGAAATATGCGGCGAACGCGGTAAAGTGGTTGTTGAAAACAGTGTCATAACATTTCATCGTAACGCGGAAGAAATGTCCAAATTCAGCAGGAAGACCACGAAATTATTCGCGTCACCGGAAACAGAAACTGTTGTAATACCTGTGGAAGGAAGCGGCGGTCAGCATATTGAAATCATGCAGAATTTCGTGGATTCGATCAGAAAGGGAACCCCGCTCAAAGCGCCGGCGCGTGAGGGCATCAACTCTGTTGAGCTGGCCAATGCGATGATATACTCATCACTGACCGGTAAACCTGCGAAAATACCGCTTTCCGCGGCCATTTATGAGAAGATGCTGAAGAAACTTATTGCGGGTTCAAAGAGAAAAAAGCAGGTTAAAAAGTGCGCTGGTTCAGTGGATATGGCGAAATCATTCCGGTAAAACAATTATGAGTAAAAAAATAACATGTGGAATTATCGGGTGCGGTGTAATTGGTCCGGTGCACGCGGAATGTTTTCGCGGGATACCGGGTGTCAGGGTGAAGTGGGCCTGTGATCTTGCGGGGAAGCGGGTTGAGGCCATGGCTGAAAAATATTCCATTCCGGAAGTGACAACCTGTTACAGAAATGTTTTGCGTGATCCGGAGGTGGATTGTGTTGCTGTCTGCACGGATCATGGGAGTCACGCGGAGATTTCATGTGCGGCGCTGGCGTGCGGCAAGCATGTGTTATGCGAAAAAGCGCTGGCTCATAACAGTCGCGCGCTGGATGCCATGATGCGCGCGCAAGCGAAGCATCCTTCGCTGGTATTTTCCGGAGTGCTTCAGCATCGTTTTGATGCTGTTAACAGACTGCTTAAAAGATACATGAAGGAAAATATTTTAGGAAAAATGCTGTTGTGTCAGCTAAGGTTTAATTGTTTCCGCGGCAATGAATATTACCGGGCCGACAAGTGGCGCGGCACGTGGGATAAAGAAGGCGGTTCCGTTTTGATTAATCAAGGGATTCATTTTATAGATATTGCCGCGTGGCTGATGGGTGGTGCCACAAGTGTATGCGGATTTCACGCGAACCGGACGCATCGCGGTGTGATTGAAACCGAAGACACGGCGACAGCTGCGCTTTGCTTCGCCAGCGGCGCGCTCGGTTCGATAACCGCAACAGCTTCCGATGAGGTCCGGCAATGGAATTCAGAAATTATATTATGCGGTACTGACGGCACCATAGAGATGCGCAACGGCGCGCCGGCCTGTGTGGATTTAAAGGACAAGAAAAAGGCGGGAATTGTTCTAAAAGCCCTGAAAAAGGCCGAAAAAGAGCGAAATAAGCTTTGCGGAAAAACATATTACGGGAGCAGTCATCCTATGCAGGTTGCTGATTTTATCGGCGCGATCAGGGAGAAGCGGCAGCCGTTTATTACTGCTGGTTCAGCGCGGCACTGTGTGGATATTGTATTGGCGGTTTACAAATCGCAAAAGACGGGGAGAGCCGTTGCTTTGCGGTAGAACTGGAGAATAAAAATGCATCTTACAGGTTTCGCGGATGAAGCGGCTAATGACTTGGACGGACAGATCAAGGCGGTGCAGGCTTTGGGCTGGTCGCATATTGAATGCAGGAATATTGACGGAAAAAATTTGACGGCGATTACCGATGCTGAGTTTGATGTTGTGTGTGAAAAACTCCAGAAAGCCGGCATCAGCATAGACTGTTTCGGGAGCGGTGTTGCCAACTGGGGAAGACCACTTTCAGAACCGCCGGATTCAAGTTATGAAGAGTTGAATCGGGCTATTCCGCGTATGCGCCGGCTGGGCACAAAGCTGATCCGCGTCATGAGTTTTAAAGTTCCGGAAGATGAAACGATTGACAAGCCCGGTGTTGCGGAAGAAGTTATACGGCGCATGAAAATACTTGTTTCGATGGCTGAAGAGGGCGGGGTTACGCTTGTTCATGAAAACTGTGACTCATGGGGCGGCCGTTCGTATGAACACACGATGCGTCTGCTGGATGCGATTCCTTCTCCGCATTTCAAGCTGGTATTTGATACCGGTAACCCTGTTTTCCGCAAGGATGTGCGGGGTAAAGCTCCTTATAAACATCAGGATGCGCTCGAATTTTACCGGCAAGTGAGGCAACATATAGCTCATGTTCATATCAAGGACGGGAAAATGCAGGACGGGAAAGTGATATTTACGTATCCCGGCGAGGGTGACGGGCATGTAGTTGAAATCTGTTCAGACCTCAAAAAACGCGGGTATGACGGCGCTTTTTCGATAGAACCGCATCTTGCTGTGGTGTTCCATGATGAGTCTGTGAAATCGGAAGCAGAGGTAAGAATGCGGAATTTCATTGAATACGGCAGGCGAATGGAAAAAATACTTTCTTCAGTTGGATATACTGTTCGCGAAAAATAACATAAAGGCGGTGTTGAGATATGAGTTCGTTGTTTCTTGACGATGATTTTCTGCTTGGCGGCAAGACCGCGCGTGTTCTTTACCACGACTGGGCGGCTGGCGTGCCCATTTTTGATTATCACACGCATTTGAATGCACAGGAAATTGCTGAAGACCGTCAGTTTGAAAACATAGGGCAGGCGTGGCTCGCGCATGATCATTACAAGTGGCGCGCGATGAGGCTCAACGGTGTTGATGAGTCCTTTTGCACGGGCGCGGCGCCGGCAAAGGAGAAATTCAAGCAATGGGCGGCCACTCTGCCGATGGCGTGCGGCAACCCTTTGCATGTCTGGGCACATCTGGAATTGAAACGATATTTTGGCATCAAAGATATTCTAAATAGCGATACCGCGGATAAGATCTTTGAAAAAGCTTCCGCACTGCTTCAGACCCGTGAATTTTCTGCGCGGAATCTGCTGAAACGCATGAATGTGAAAGCCGTATGCACAACAGACGATCCGGCTGATGATCTGCGTTTTCATAAAATGATAAAGGACAGCGGGTTTGAAGTGACGGTACTGCCTACCTTTCGTCCGGACCGCGCCCGGATAATTACCGATCCTGTTACATATAATGCTTATCTTGAAAGACTGGGAGCGGTGTCGGGTGTGGAGATAAAGAGTTTTTCATTGCTCATAGAAGCGCTTGAAAAACGGCACCGTTATTTCGCGAAGCAGGGTTGCCGCAGTTCGGATCATAGTCTTCAGCCGCCGCGTTTTGAGCAGGCCGGTGCGGCTGAAATAGACGCAATTTTCGCGAAAATTCGCGGTGGCAGGGAGCTGGATTCGGCAGAAGCCGCGCGGCTGGAAACGGCTATACTGCTTGAGTTGGGGCGGATGGATGCCGCCGCCGGATGGGTAATGCAGTTGCATATCGGGGCGTCGCGTAATTTGAGCAGTCGTGTTTTCAGATCATTCGGTCCTGATGCCGGTTGTGACGCGATCGGCGATTATCAGGTGGGAGAGCCGCTCCGCCGTTTTCTGGACGCGCTGGATGTGAAGGATTCTCTTCCCAAGGTCATTGCATATAACCTCAACCCGCGCGATACGGAGATGATTTTGAGTATACTTGGCAGTTTCGCGCGCGGGCCGGTGCCCGGCAAAATGCAGTACGGGCCCGCCTGGTGGTTCATGGATCAGCGCGACGGTATGGAGCGTCATCTCGAAGCGTTGTCGGCGCTTGGTCTGATAGGGCGTTTTGTCGGGATGACAACGGATTCCCGTTCGCTTCTTTCGTATCCGCGTCATGAATATTTCAGGCGGATTCTCTGCGACTTTATCGGGCAGGGCGTGGAGCGGGGTGAGTGGCCGTACGACGAAAAAGCGCTCGGGCAACTGGTGCAGAACATCTGCTATAAAAATGCAGAAACTTTATTCAAGCAGGAGAAATAAGTTATGGAAAAGAAATCTTTGGACGGTTTATGCGGTAAAGTGTGCGTTATTACCGGCGGGGCTGGAATCATTGGAAGTTCAATAGCCGGCGCTCTGGCACAGCAGGGAGTTAAAATGGTTTTAATTGACCTGTTTCCCGACAAGGCGGAGCAGACGGCCCGGAATATCGAAAAAGAAACAGGCACTCCTTGTCTGGGAGTTGGGGCCAACATTCTTAAAGAGGAAGAATTAAATGCTGTCCACAAGAAAATCACGGACCAGTGGGGCCCCGTGGATATGCTCATCAACTGTGCGGGGGGAAATCGCCCGAACGCCACAACATCGGAATTGTTTCTTACCCGGGACAACGCTTTGAAACAAGGCGCGACGTTTATTACGCTGGCTATGGCCGGATTCAGGGATGTGCTGGATCTTAATTTTCTTGGAACCGTCATGCCGACGCAGGTGTTCAGTCAGGACATGATAACCAAGGGGAAGGGTGTTATTCTGAATATTTCCTCGATGAATGCTATTCGACCGTTGACGCGGATTCCCGCTTACAGCGCGGCCAAGGCGGCGGTGAACAATTTCACCCAATGGCTGGCGGTTCACTTCGCCAAAGCCAATATCCGGGTCAATGCCATTGCGCCGGGCTTTCTTCTGACGGATCAGAATCGGTTCCTGCTGACCGACAAGGAAACCGGCAAGCTTACTCCGCGCGGTGAGTCCATAATCGCGCACACGCCGATGGGTGAACTGGGGAAACCTGAAGATTTACATGGCGCGGTGTTATATTTGATGTCCGATTTATCCCGTTTTGTCACGGGTATTGTTATTCCAGTTGACGGCGGGTTTTCTGCTTATTCCGGGGTGTAGCGGAAAGCAAGAATGGTGATGCAGAAGGTGCGTGTCAATTCACAGTGCGAAATGAGTGAAGCATGATTTATTTTGAAAGAACGGTGGAAAACGGGTCGCTGAACAGTCAGGATATGCGTGCCGGTCTGCAGGAGGCGCTCAAGAAAGCGGGTGACCGTAAATCCGTTCTGGTGATTCCGCCTGATCACACGCGGTCGGCCTCGCGAGCCGGAGAATTGACCGGTATGGCTTATGATTTTTATGGAAAAAAGCTAAAGACAATTCTGCCCGCGCTTGGCACACACGTTCCTATGACCGCGGATGAGAAGGCGCACATGTTTGGAAACATTCCGGCGGCGATTTTCCGTGATCATGATTTCCGTAAAGATGTTATCAAGCTGGGTGAAGTGCCGGCCGATTTTGTGTCAGAAGTTTCTGAAGGTGTTTTATCGTTCGCGTGGCCGGCGCAGGCTAATCGTATTCTTGTGGAAGGCGGTTATGATCTTATTTTGTCGATAGGTCAGATTGTGCCGCACGAAGTGGCGGGCATGGCCGGCTACACGAAAAATATACTTGTTGGCACCGGCGGCAAGGAAGGGATTGATTTGAGTCATTATCTTGGCGCGGTTTACGGTATGGAGCGGATGATGGGCCGGATAGACACGCCTGTGCGGCGTGTGTTTCAATACGCGGAGAAGCATTTCCTGAAGAAACTGCCTATAATTTATGTTCTCACCGTGATCAGCACCGATGGAAAGCGGGTGCAGGGCCTTTTCATAGGGGATGATGAAGAATGTTTCCGGCGCGCGGCGGCGTTATCGCAGAAAGTCAACATAACAATATTGGACGAACCGCTGACGAAAGCAGTTGTGTATTGCAGTCCGGCGGAATACAAGAGCACATGGCTGGCGAATAAAAGCATTTACCGGACAAGAATGGCGATGGCTGACGGCGCTGAGCTGATAATCATGGCACCGGGTCTGGAGCGGTTTGGCGAAAGTCAGGTTGGCGACCGGCTTGTCCGCCGTCATGGTTATTGCGGCACAGCGGCGGTACTGCGGAAGGTGAAGGAAGATCCTGAACTTGCCGGCAGTCTTGGTATTGCTGCGCATTTGATTCATGGTTCGACGGAGGGGCGGTTCAGGGTTGTTTACGCGCCGGGTGCGATGAAGCGCGCGGAGATAGAAGGCGCCGGTTATCAATATGGCGTGCTGGAAGAATGCATGAAGCGGTACGATCCGGCGAAATGCAAAGATGGATGGAATTCCGGCGCTGATGGTGATAGATTTTATTTTATAAGCAATCCGGGTCTGGGTTTATGGGCAACAAAGGAAAGGGATGGTTGAAGGATGAAAAAAGAAAATATAGCAGCACAGATGTATACCGTTTGTTCTTATCTTAAGACGCCGCAGGACATTGCCAAGTCGCTGAAGAAAGTTAAATCGATCGGCTATGAGGCGGTTCAGCTGTCGGGTCTGGGGCCGATAGATACTGCGGAGCTCAGAAAGATGATGGATGGTGAGGGGCTGATTTGCGCGGCCACGCATGAGGGCATGGATATGATTTTAAATGAGCCCGAGAAGGTTGTTGAGAAACTGGATCAGCTGGGTTGTGTTTACACGGCGATTCCGCATCCCGGCGGCATAGATCTTGCCAATGAAGCTGTGGTTGCTGGTTGGATCCGCAGGATCAACGAAGCCGGCAAGGTTCTGCTGGAAGGGAAGAAGGTTTTGACTTATCACAATCATCATATTGAATTCCGCAAATTAAACGGCAAGACCATTCTTGATATGATATATGACGGGACAGAAGCGCGTTATTTGCAGGGAGAGATAGACACCTACTGGGTTCAGGCGGGTGGCGGTGATCCGGTTGCATGGTGTGAGAAGTTGAAAAACCGTTTGCCGCTTCTGCACTTGAAAGACATGTGTATTAACGCTGAAACCAAGCAGGTTTTCACGGAAATAGGGCAGGGTAATCTGGATTTCAAGAGGATTATTTCTGTGGCAGAGAAGAGCGGTTGCAAGTGGTTCATTATTGAACAGGATTCCAACTGGTGTAACAACGATCCGTTTGAATCTCTGAAAATCAGTTTTGAATATCTTTTATCACTATGCCGGTAAGATTTTTCCTCTTGCTGTTGACTCTAATGGGTGACCCTCGAATCCGTTGTTACGCCAAACGCCCTTTTTCACAGGGAGTTTACAGGTGTCTTGACTCATAAAAAAATAAATGTAAGCATTTGAAATCTTTTAAATCCGGTCAAAAACAGGTTTGTTTTGGACTGCAGCTATAAGGGAATATTGTATGAATACAATTAATTCTGTAAGTCCACGCGATCGTGAAATTCTGCGTTCATTGGCACGCAGAAAAATGGAGCTTGCGCAGGATCCTGTAAATCAGGAGCGCAGAGAGGCTTGGCTCCGGCATGACGAGGGGGGCGAGAAATCCCGACCGATGGTGCTGATAGAAATAGGGGGTGTGCAGGATAAAATCCGGAATTGCAATTCCTCTATTGTTTTGCAATGTGAAGGCGAATGGGCCCGCAGTATGGAAAGCGGGTTTCGCTATCAGTTCTATGTTTATGATGTGATCCGCGACGATAACGTGATTGAACCGTCGCTGACAATCAACTGGGATGTCAAAGTCAGCAACTACGGCGTGGAGCCTGTTCAGCACCGGGCCGAGAACTATGATGGATTTGGCGCACGCCGCTGGGACCCGCCTATTAAAGATATTGATAAGGACTTTTCCAAACTTCACCCGCGGACATATTCTGCAGACAGGGAAGCCACGCTGACACGCAAGAAACAACTGGAGGACATTTTTGGCGGCATTATTCCTGTTGAAATCCGTGGCGGTTTCTGGTGGACCGCCGGTTTAACCAATCCGCTCATTGATCTCATCGGGCTGGAGAATCTCATGCTCTACATGTTTGATGACCCACAGGGGCTTCATCGCATGATGGCATTCCTGCGCGACGATCAAATTGCCTTTGCGCAGTGGCTGGAGAAGGAGAATCTGCTTACGCTGAATAATGCCAATGATTACATCGGGTCAGGAAGCATGGGATACAGCCGGCGCCTGCCGCAGGCCGGCAGAAAGCCCGGCGATCCGGTTCGCCTTAAGGATCTGTGGGTGCTCAGTGAATCGCAGGAAACGGTAGGTGTGGGTCCCGATCAGTTTGAGGAATTCATTTTCCCGTATCAGCTCAGCGTAGCGGAAAAATTCGGTCTATGTTATTACGGTTGCTGCGAGCCTGTTCATAACCGCTGGCATATACTGAAAAAAATCCCGAACCTTGCCCGTGTTTCCGTTTCTCCCTGGGCTGATGAAGAGTTCATGGCCCGGGAAATGGGACGAAAATATGTTTATTCCCGAAAGCCGAATCCGAGCCAGATCAGTACCGGCAATTTTGATGAAACGGCCATTCGCGCCGACATACGCAAAACGCTGACGGTGGCCAGAGATTGCCGTGTGGAGCTAATCATGAAAGATGTGCATACCGTAAATAACGAACCGGAACGGTTAGCCCGCTGGGTTCAGCTGGCCCGCGAAGTCATTGCCGAAACAGAATAACGACATGGAGAAACGATAGTGTTCACGCCTTCTCTCTGACTTTTGACGGGATAGATACTTGCCTGTATTTCTATCGCTGGCCCGGCAGGGGCTGGCATAGAAACTGGAAATTACACTTCCAAAACCCCGCGCCAAACGCATTGACAACACATTGGTAGAGAACTACATTATTGACAGTTTAGGTGGTTAAATTCAAAAATGCGCCGCGCTATGCGTGATGCA
>JBFZFB010000086.1:0-2771 GCA_041306605.1 Lentisphaerota bacterium
GTGTCGGTGTTACAGATTTATTCATGCTCTCCTTTATTGCTTGATCGTTTTATTGGAAAGCTTAATCTGTAACCCGACCTTTTATAAAGTTTTTATTAACCCCCTATGGGATGACTGTGAATCTGGATCCAAAAGAATTTGAGGAATATGCTGATAAGAGCATTGAAGATATATCGGAAAATGTGATGGGCGTTGAATTACCACAAAAGAGTGAACGGTTCATTAATATGATGGATGTCGCGACAAGCTATTATTCTTTTTTGCACAAGGCTCAGTTTGTTCATGGCACCGAACTAATGAGGCTTAAGAATAAGTTGGATGAACTTTCTGTGGCGTATAGCGAAGATCCGGCTTTTGTCGCGTTTTTGCAGTTTCAGCGAGCGAGAGTGCTTGAGGAGGCGCAATGAGGCCCGTTACAAAGGGTGCAGCGCCCAGAACTTATACTGATTATCAGGATGCGCAGCCCGATCTCGTGGCAGTTCTCGACCGCTTTTGTTCGTACTGTGATCGTTTTGTTTCGGCAGGCGTCCACGTCGAACACAAGCGGCCACAGGAGGAATATCCCTTGGAGACATTGCTTTGGAGCAATTTCTTGCTGGCATGTCATAACTGTAATTCGACCAAAGGCCATAGGCGACTTCGTCTAGCTGATTATCTTTGGCCTGACACAGATAACACGCTTCGCGCATTCCAGTATCTATCAGGAGGGGTCATTCGTGAGAATCCCCATATTTCAAAAACCATCCAACGCAAAGCTGTTCGAACAATTCGATTATTAGGCCTTGATCGAGTACCCGGTAATTCTCCTGCTCCAACAGATCGCGACTTCCGGTGGCAGGACCGAAGACGTGAATGGGACAAGGCCAATTTGGCTCGGGATCAACTTGCACAGCTTGATACACAAGGTCAGAGGAATCTGATTGTGGAGACAGCAAGAAACGGGATATTTTCAATCTGGTGGACTGTCTTCGCTGGCGATGTTGATATGAGACGTCGTTTGCGTGAGGCCTTTATAGGAACTGATCCATCATGTTTCGACGCCAACGAGAATCTTGTGGCGCGCCTAGGCGGACAAATATAATCGTTTCATGTGACTAAAAAATTACTCGCGGTGGCGGTGCCACATGTGTTATGTTCTAAATTATGAGTGCAAAGGTTATAGCGTCAGTCAATCCGAAGGTTCTTTCGTGGGCAAGGACTGAAAGCGGATATGATATTGATTCTGCGGCAGGCAAGCTGCGTATGAAACCCGAACGTCTGATTGAATGGGAGAAAGGTGATGAACGCCCATCCCTTCGACAGGCGGAACGGTTGGCCGCTTTGTATCATCGGCCACTGCCGGTACTATTTCTTGCTAAACCGCCGCCAGTTGTTCTTTTAGCTGCAGAATTTCGGCACCTTCCCGGGGTTCGCCCGGGTGAAGAGTCGCCGGAATTGCGTCTCGCCTTGCGGACATTGCGCCGTCGGCGTGAAATAGCTCTAGAATTGATGGAAGAGAACGAGGAACAACCGCCCGGTTTTAAGTTGTCGGCTCGTCTACGCGAAGAACCTGAAATTGTTGGGAAACGACTTCGTGAGAGTATGGGCATCACAATCGAGGATCAACGTGGTTGGGCAGACGAGTACGAAGCTTGGCGGACGTGGCGTGATCGTGCCGAAGCGCTCGGTATGCTTGTGTTTCAGATTCCCTTTGTTGCATTGCGTCAAATGAGGGGTGTTTCTCTATTTCGCGAGCCGCTTCCGGTGGTTGGCATTAATAGTAAAGATCATCCGCTGGCTAGAATCTTTACACTAATCCACGAAATTACTCATCTCATGTTACTGGTCGGAGGAGATGAGAAGGCCGCTTCCGAAGAAAAACGGAAGATAGCCGAATGGAACGAGCTGGAGCGGTTCACCGATTCAGTTGCCGCCGCAACGTTAATGCCGCTAGATATGATTCTGACTGACCAGGATGTTGTTGGACATAATGGGCATGATTCTTGGAGCACTGAAGAAGTGTCGCGTCTTGCCCGTCGGTATCGTGTCAGTCCTGTGGCGTTTATGACCCGATTGGCAACACTCAATCGAGTTTCTTGGGCGTTCTATGGCGAATGGCGGTTAGAATGGGAGAAGAAATGGGAGAACCGGCCTAAATCGAAACAGACTGGCGGGCCATCGCGTACGGATACAATTTTAAGTCGGGTTGGTCCAACTTACGCCTCACTGATTATGGACTCGCTGGCTCGCGACCTCATTACGCCGTTGGCTGCGTCCGACGCGCTGGATCTAAAGGTTCATCATTTCGACAGTTTGAAGTCAGCGCTTATGTTCGGTACTGAGCCACCGCCTGTAGCTGAGGTTTCTGAGGGATGAGTGCCGTATACTCCATAGATACGAGTGCCTTGATGACGTGGTATTTTCGGCGCTATCCACCAAAAGTCTTTCATGGTCTTGTGCCCTTGATGGAGAAGTTGATAGCCGATGGGCGTCTCCGCGCTTCGGAGTATGTTTTGACTGAATTAGGCGGTAAGAAAGACGTTCTGCACGATTGGGCTGTTGCTCAACATGACTTCTTTATCAAAACAGACTCTGATGTTACAGTCCGAGCAGCCAATCTTATCAATGCGTATCCTTTGTTGATTGACACTTCGTCTCTGAGATCGATTCAGGCTGATCCTTATGTTGTTGCTCTGGCTGCATCGAAAAAAGATTGGATTGTTGTTACAGAAGAAACCTACGCCAAAACCAAAACCAGCGGAAATCGAAAAAACCGTACTTATATCCCAGAT
>JBFZFB010000087.1:0-19768 GCA_041306605.1 Lentisphaerota bacterium
GATCTGCCACCGCGACGATATCGGAGGACCTGATTGTTCTGGCGACGAAGGTAGAGGAGGAAATGGATTCGAAGTTAGCCGCCGTTTTTGAAGCCCATCAACTTATCCTCAACGACCCCTCGCTGAAGAAGGAATTGAGGGATGAGATCAGGGTGAACATGGTAAGTGCCAGTAGCGCTGTTAAGGCGGTGTTCCTGCGGTGGGAGAAACGTTTTCTACTGATGGAATCCCAAGTGGCCAGGCAAAAGGGTGACGACATGCGCGACATCTCCAAGCGCCTCTCAAATGCCCTTGCGGGAATCAAAATACACCTGCTGGCAGACATCCCCTCTGGCAGTGTGCTCGTTGCCAGCCGATTACTGCCGTCGGACACAATCTTCCTTTCGAAGAATTCGGTTGCAGCAGTCCTCCTTGAATACGGAAGTGCAGGTTCTCATGCGGCCCTATTTGTGCGGGAAATGGGCCTGCCCTGTATCGTGAACATTCCGGCAATCCTGAATAGAGTGCCTGAGGGCGCCTTGGTTCTGGTCGATGCGAATCTGGGAGAAGTGATCGTTCACCCGCAAGCGGAGCAACAGGTGAGCTTCCGCAATAAGATTGATGCCCAGCGAGAAGATTTTACTGTTGCACAAAAACAAGCCTCGGAAAAGGCCGTCACCCGTGATGGTGTAACAATAGCTGTGATGGCGAACGTGGGATGCAGTGTTGATACCGAGGGGGCCGTGATAAATGGCGCAGACGGGATTGGGTTGTATCGTACCGAGCAGGCATATATGGGATGCATTACGCCGCCAGATGTTGACGAAATGCTTGCCGAAATGCGAGAGACGCTGGAATCAGCTAAAGATAAGCCAGTCTGTGTTCGCCTCCTTGATATCGGTTCAGATAAACATCTTCCCTTTATTGGTTTCATGGCAGAAACGAATCCAGCGTTGGGACGTCGTGGAATTCGTCTCCTGCGGGAATATCCGCTTCTTCTGGAGACGCAATTGAGAGCGATTTTAAAGCTTTCCGAGGATTTCGATGTGTACATCCTGATTCCCATGGTTACGATGTTGGAAGATATCACAAAAGTGAAAGAATGCCTCAAGCGGCTGGCTGCCGAGATGGAGATGAAGTGTCTCCCGAAACTGGGCGCTATGATAGAGACCCCGGCTGCAGCGCTTTCGATCGCTGAAATCAGATCACATGTGGATTTTCTAAGCTTCGGTACAAACGATCTAACTCAATATACTTTTGCCGCTGACCGCGAAAATGCCGCGGTGGAGCGGTACTTCGATGATTCTTCCGATGCCATATTCAGGCTTCTCAAGATGGTCCATGATGATGCACCGGAGATACCTCTCGCAGTTTGCGGCGAGTTGGCCGGTCGCCCGGTGCATGTTCCCAAAATCCTGCAGTGCGGCATCAGGACGCTCAGTGTTGCTCCATCACTGATTCCGGCAATAAAAGAAGCCATTCGCGAATCCAGTTGCAATGTACCCTGATTGCCATTTCTGATGCTAGTCACGCCTCGGTAGGGTTACACCCCATAGCATCCATAGCGCTGTCCATTGTAACTTAGTTAACACGTCATAAACTGTACCGGAGGGATAAATGGGACAATTGATAAAACTGCCGCGCAACGATATCGGAAATGTCACAGATCCGAAAGCTCCGTCGTTGTCCGAAATCTCAATGAAAGTGTTCTCCAAAGCCAAACAGAAAGAGGCTCCACTAAAAACGGGAGCTTTACAGGCCGCGATTTTCAACAGCGCCAACTTCTCGAGCATCGCCACTGACGCGAATGGCATCATTCAGATATTCAATGTCGGCGCCGAGCGCATGCTGGGCTACGCAGCCGCCGACGTGATGAACAAAATCACGCCAGCCGACATCTCCGATCCGCAGGAAGTCATTGCGCGTGCCAAGGCATTAAGTGTCGAACTCTCCACGCCGATTACACCGGGTTTTGAGGCATTGGTGTTCAAGGCCTCGCGCGGCATCGAGGACATCTACGAGTTAACCTACATTCGCAAGGACGGCAGTCGCTTCCCGGCCGTAGTATCTGTCACAGCCCTACGCGACGATCATAACGCAATTATCGGTTACCTTCTGATTGGCACGGACAACACCGCCCGCAAGCGGGCGGAAGAGGCTCTGCTCAAGGCTGGAGCTCTGCAGAGCGCGATTTTTAACAGCGCCAACTTCTCAAGCATCGCCACCGATGCGAAGGGCGTCATTCAGATCTTCAACGTCGGCGCCGAGCGCATGCTGGGTTACGCAGCCGCCGATGTGATGAACAAGATCACGCCAGCCGACATCTCCGATCCGCAGGAAGTGATCGCACGTGCCAAGTCGTTGAGCGTCGAGCTCGGAACCCCGATTACGCCGGGCTTCGAGGCATTGGTGTTCAAGGCCTCACGCGGCATCGAAGACATTTATGAGTTGACCTATATCCGAAAGGATGGCAGCCGCTTCCCGGCTGTTGTGTCAGTAACGGCGCTACGCGACGCACAGGACGCGATTATCGGCTATCTGTTGATCGGCACCGAGCTCAAGGCGGGGGCCCTGCAGAGCGCGATTTTCAACAGCGCCAATTTCTCGAGTATTGCCACTGACGCGAAGGGCGTTATCCAGATCTTCAACGTTGGGGCCGAGCGGATGCTGGGCTATACGGCTGCCGAAGTGATGAACAAGATCACGCCGGCCGACATCTCCGATCCCCAGGAATTGATAGCGCGCGCCAAGTCGTTGAGTGCTGAACTCGGAACCCCGATTACGCCGGGCTTCGAGGCATTGGTGTTCAAGGCCTCTCGCGGTATTGAAGACATCTACGAGTTAACCTACATTCGCAAGGACGGCAGCCGCTTTCCGGCGGTCGTATCGGTTACGGCGTTGCGGGACGCTCAAAACGCAATTATCGGCTACCTGCTGATCGGCACCGAACTCAAAGCGGGGGCCCTGCAGAGCGCGATTTTCAACAGCGCCAACTTTTCGAGTATTGCCACTGACGCGAAGGGCGTTATTCAGATCTTCAACGTTGGCGCGGAACGCATGCTGGGCTACGCGGCCGCCGATGTGATGAATAAGATCACGCCGGCCGACATCTCCGATCCTCAGGAATTGATAGCGCGTGCCAAGTCTTTGAGCATTGAACTCGAAACTCCGATTGCGCCGGGCTTCGATGCATTGGTGTTCAAGGCCTCGCGCGGAATCGAGGATATCTACGAACTGACCTATATCCGTAAAGATGGCAGCCGTTTTCCGGCGGTCGTATCGGTTACGGCGCTACGCGACGCGCAGGACGCGATTATCGGCTACCTGTTGATCGGCACTGATAATACCGCGCGCAAGCAGATAGAGGCAGAGCAGAAGCAACTCGCCCAGCGCCTGCGCGACCAGCAATTCTACACTCGATCCCTGTTCGAATCCAACACCGACGCGCTGATGACCACCGATCCGTCCGGCATCATCACCGATGTCAACAAGCAGATGGAGGCGCTCACCGGTTGCACGCGCGATGAATTGATAGGCGCTCCGTCCAAGAGTTACTTCACCGATCCGGATCGGGCCGAGGCGAGTATCAAACTGGCGCTGAGCGAGAAGAAGGTTGCCGACTACGAACTCACCGCGCGCGCCAGGGACGGTAAGGAAACTGTGGTGTCCTACAATGCGACCACCTTCTACGATCGGGATAGAAGACTGCAGGGCGTGTTTGCCGCTGCGCGCGACGTCACGGAGCGCAAACGACTGGATCAGGTTCTGCAGGAAAAGAACGTCGAGCTGGAAAGCGCCAAGTCCGCCGCGGAGAAAGCCAAGGAGTCTGCGGAAATAGCGAGCAGGGCAAAAAGCACGTTCCTGGCAAACATGTCGCATGAAATCCGTACGCCGATGAACGCCATACTGGGGTTTTCGCAGTTGATGATGCGTGACACCGGATTAACGCTTTTACAGAAGAAACATCTGCAGACCATCAGTCGCAGCGGAGAGCATCTGCTCGCACTTATCAATGATATTCTGGAGCTCTCCAAGATCGAGGCGGGCCGTTCAATCCTGAACCCGGTGGCATTTGACTTGAACGGTATGCTTGATGAAATTGAAACGATGTTCCGAATGCGTACAGACGAGAAGAATCTGCGTTTCCTCATGGAACGAGCAGGAGATCTGCCCGGTTGTCTCGTTGGTGACGAGAATAAACTGCGTCAAGTATTCATCAATTTAATTAGTAATGCCGTAAAGTTCACTAACGATGGAGGTATTTCCATCCGGATCGGTATCAAGGCCAGGTCCGGACCGGCATTGCGACTGATGGTGGAGGTTGAAGATACGGGCATGGGTATTGCCGAAGAGGAAATCAAAAAGTTGTTTAGACCGTTTGAGCAAGCCGAGAGCGGCAAAAAGATGCAAACGGGAACAGGACTTGGCCTCGCCATCAGCAGGGAATTCGTTCGTTTGATGGGAGGAGATATCAGCGTCGCCAGTCAGCTTGGCAAGGGTAGTATGTTTCGATTCGAAATGAATATTGAGGAAGGTCGAGAAAGCGCGATAGCGAAAAAAGCAGAGTCACGCCGTGTTACGGGGCTCCAGCCGGGCCAGAAGATACGCCGCGTATTGATTGCCGATGACAAAGACGATAACCGCGTCTTGCTTTCCCAGTTGCTGGGAGGCATCGGTTTTGATGTCCGGGAAGTCGTAAATGGAGAACAGGCTGTCCAGGAATTTAAAAAATGGCGACCGCACATGATTCTCATGGACACACGCATGCCTGTCATGGATGGCTTGGAGGCAATCAAACGTATCCGGTCAAGCGTTGACGGGGAAAAGGTCAAGATCGTTAGCGTGACGGCCAGCGCTTTTGACGAGAACCGTACGAAAGCACTGGAAATAGGCGCGGATGATTTCATTGGTAAGCCATTCCGCGAGGAAGTTCTGCTTGAGAAAATCAAGGAGTTATTGAAGGTTGAATATATTTATACCGATGTCTCCACAACCCTCCATCCTGATAAGAATGCCGCGGGTATATTGTTGAAAAAGAAAGTTGTGACCTTACCGGAAACCCTTATTGACCAGTTACATGTTGCCACACTTTCTGCTGATCTGGACCGGATGTTGGAATTAATTAATCAGATTGAGAAGCGTGATGCCAATGCAGCCGGTATGATGAGAAGTCTTGCTGAAAGTTTTGATTATCAGAAGTTACTGGAAATAACAACCAGGTAGAAGCAGGAAGGACTGAAATGGAGCAAATCACACATAAAGTTCAGCAAAAAACGCCGGATATCCTTGTTGTGGATGACACGCCGGCCAATCTCCAGTTGCTCGCAGGGATGCTGAAGAAACGCGGGTACAGGGTTCGGCCCGTTCCGAGTGGAAAGCTGGCGATTCAGGCAGTTCAGAACGAAAAACCAGACCTGATCCTGCTTGATATCAACATGCCAGAGATGAACGGTTACGAAGTTTGCGAGCAACTCAAGGCCGATGCGGCTCTGAAGGATATCCCCGTCATTTTTATCAGCGCGCTGAATGAAACGATTGACAAAGTGAAAGCGTTCAGTGCGGGCGGAGTGGACTACGTGACGAAGCCGTTCCAGTTTGAAGAAGTCTTTGCCCGCGTCCTAACCCATCTGCAATTGCGCCGGCTGGAAAAACTTCGCGACGACCTCACCCACATGGTCGTCCACGATCTGCGCAACCCCCTGGCCGCTATCTGCGGTTTCCTGGATATCCTTGAGTTCCAAGAGGCCCAAAAACTCTCCGCCGGCGCCCGGACACTCATCCCGGTGGCGCGCGGCAGCGCCGAGGATATGCTCAACATGATCGG
This sequence comes from Lentisphaerota bacterium, assembly GCA_041306605.1. Lineage (GTDB taxonomy): Bacteria > Verrucomicrobiota > Kiritimatiellia > UBA8416 > JAQBFJ01 > JBFZFB01. The sequence continues at coordinate 5,804 of JBFZFB010000087.1, forward strand.
TTCACTCCTCGATGTCAGCAAAATGGGGGCGGGAGAGATGAAACTCCAACACGAGCCGTGTGATCTCGACGCTCTCATCCGCGCCGTGTTGGACACAACCCAACCCTTGCATGGCACCCGCACGGTGACGCTCGACGCGCCGGAATCGGCCGTTACCGTCACGGCCGACGTCGGTTTGCTGCGCCGGGTGATCCAGAACCTGCTCGGCAACGCCCTCAAGTACACCCCGGCTGGCGGTGACGTTCGCATTGTCGTTACCCCATTCGACAGCGAGGTCCGCGTCGCGGTCACCGATACCGGCCCCGGCATTGCGCCGGAATATCACCAGCGTATTTTCGAAAAGTTCGGCCAGGTCGAAGACCGCCACAATCGCGTGGGCACGGGTTTGGGATTGACCTTCTGTAAACTGGCCGTCGAAGCCCACGGCGGCCGCATCGGCGTGGAAAGCGAAGTGGGCCAAGGCAGCACCTTCTGGCTGGCGCTGCCCCGGCCGAACGACAGTCCCGGGACTTCTTAAGAAAGGAACGTAACTATGACCCAACACAATTCGAAAATTCTCCTCGTGGACGACGAGGAGTCAATAGGCCTGATCGTGAAAGCCGGTCTTGAAATGCACCGGTTCACCGTCAGGTATGAAGCTCGATCAAGCGACACGATCAAGGCGTGCCTCGAATTTCATCCGGACCTTATACTCCTCGACGTGGACATGCCCGTCAAAGACGGCGGGGAGGTGGCATCGGAGTTGCAGAGTCATCCGACACTGCAGCGCACCCCCGTGATCTTCCTCACCTCGCTTGTGACTCAAGAAGAAACGGTAAAGCGGAACGTGTCCGGCGAGATATTCCTGTCCAAACTCATGCCCATCGCGGAATTGGTCGCCAGAATTCGTGCCGTGCTGAAATCCCAGGTTCCCCCATTGAACAGCGGGGCTCTTCCGTTCAAGGCTAAAGTGTAAAAGGCGGGACTGAAATGGAACAAATCACACATAAAGTTCAGGAAAAATCGCCGGATATCCTTGTTGTGGATGACACGTCGGCCAATCTCCAGTTGCTCACAGGGATGCTGAAGAAACGCGGGTACAGGGTTCGGCCCGTTCCGAGTGGAAAGCTGGCGATTCAGGCAGTTCAGAACGAAAAACCAGACCTGATCCTGCTCGATATCAAAATGTCCGAGATGAACGGCTACGAAGTTTGCGAGCAACTCAAGGCCGACGCGGCGCTGAAAGATATCCCCGTCATTTTTATCAGCGCGCTGGATGAAACGATCGACAAAGTGAAAGCGTTCAGTGCGGGCGGAGTTGACTATGTTACGAAGCCATTCCAGTTCGAAGAAGTGGAGGCAAGGGTGCATACACATTTGAAACTTCATTGGCTTCAGTTAGAATTGGAAAGGCAGAACATCCTGTTACAGGAGAATTATGATCAGCTTAGGAAGCTGGAAAAACTGAGGGATGGCCTTACTCATATGATGGCGCATGACATGAAGAATCCGCTTTTTGCCGTTATGAGTACCCTTCAGGTGATAAAGAAAAATGTGGCAGATCAGCTTAATAAAGAACAGATGTCCTTGCTGGATGACGCTTTGTTTTCGGCAGGGAGTATCAACGAATTGATCCGTTCCTTCCTGGACGTCGGCCGTATGGAAGAAAATAAAATGCCTCTTAATAAAACGAAATGCAATCTTCCAGCGCTAATCCATGAAGTTGCACGTAGTTTAAAATCCCGACTGGATGATAAGAGTGTCCGGTTGCCTTCGATGGATCAACCTGTTTTTGCACAATGTGACGAGGAAATCTTCAAGAGAATGATCAGCAATCTTCTCTCGAATGCGGCAAAGTTCACACCTGCCGGAAATGAGATAGAGGTTTCTGTAGCCGTAAATTCCGGAACTGTTGAAGTGCGATTGCGCGACACGGGATATGGAATTTCTCCGGAATATTTTGATAAAATCTTTGAGAAATTCGGAGCCGTTGAACTTTTCGGGAAACACAAAATGTATTCAACCGGTCTTGGCCTGACGTTCTGCAAGTTGGCAGTCGAGACACATGGTGGCAAGATTGGAGTGGAAAGTGAAGTTGGGAAAGGAAGTACCTTCTGGTTTACCTTGCCAGCTTGAAAGCAGATGTGAAGGCGGAAACGGGGTCACCCATTATCGCGCCGTGAAAAAGCCGTAGCCGTCACGCCGGCCGAACCGCGACAGCAGACAGATTTCTCTTGGGATGAGGTAGGGTTCTACCCCATAGCAGAATACAAGCCAGTTAGACTAAAGTATTAACCATGAAATAAATAGAGAATTAGAAGATGAAAAACACACAGACACTTGGAAAAGAACAGATACTCGCGGGCTTTGTCCTTACGATGGCACTGATGGTGCCGCAATGGACGCTGGCGGCGGCAGGTCCGGCGCCAGTCGACCTGGGATCGGCCTCCAATTTCGCGGTTCTGGCCGCCTCCAAGATCAGCTCAACGGGCGGTGGCACCATTAATGGGGATGTCGGACTCACTCCGATCGCTGGGTCATTCATCACAGGTTTGACCACAGGTCAAGTGAACGGGATAATCTATGCGGTTGATGGCAGTGGGCCTTCAGGTTCGGTGGTTAATCCCGGGCTGTTAACCACGGCCATGAATGATTTGACCACGGCGTACACCAATGCCGCCGGACGACCTGTTACTTCAACTGTGGCCACGGAGCTCGGAGGGACTACCAGAACGCCGGGTGTCTACGATTCCGCCTCGGGCACGTTTGGGCTAACGGGGACGCTCACGCTGGACGCCGCTGGTGACCATCATGCCGTCTTCATCTTCAAAATGGCGACCACACTTATAACGGCAGGCAGCAGTCAGGTCATACTCATTAACGGCGCACAGGCGGGCAATGTTTTCTGGCAGGTCGGCAGTTCAGCGACTCTCGGAGGTTCCTCCGTCTTCAAGGGAACCATAATGGCTCAGGTTTCAATCACGATGGATGCTGGTTCGACAATAGATGGAAAAGCGCTGGCACAAACGGCAGCGGTTACATTCAACTCATTGACTGGTGGTCTGCCCATTCTGTCCATCTCCGTCTCACCATCAACATGGGAGGTGGGAGTAGTCGCCGCGGGCACGAATCAAATGAGCTCCTCCGGCAATAAAATAACCGTCGCCAATAATGGCAGTGTCGCGGAAACCTTTACATTACAAATTTCTGATGAAGATGATCAAAATGTATGGACCCATTCGCCGTCGAAGGACGGCGCAGGAACTAATGTTTATGTTCTCTCAGGGATATTTTGCGCCGGGACAAATTCTCCGGTGGCTGGCAGTTTTAATCAAACCCCGAGCGACGATGTTTTGACTACGACCGAGCAGAATGCCGACGCAGCACAGTTTGCTTATACAGAAGGAACCGCAGATGGCGCGGCGGTCCCCGCTGATGTGGGACGCTCCTTATGGTTACGATTGGATACGCCCACGGCAGGTACGGGGGGCATCGAACATAAAATTACGATTCGCGTTGGCTGTTTTCAGCCATAACAAAAATTTATTAAAGAATAAGGAGGTGAAAGCTGAAGGCCGATGACCAAAGGCTGAATGCAGGATGCGGAATACAGAAGTTCAAAATACAAAACGTATAAACAAAAAACAGGTCACGCCTCAAAGCGTGATAAAAAGGAAAAGTAAATGAAATCAATGAAAAAGTTAGTATTGGCGATGATGTTGGTCGGTTTCGTGTGTCTGGGCATGCCCAAAGTATACGCGGCTGACAATGGCTCAATCGGGGTTACGGTTACGCTGGCGGAAGCTGTCGAAATCACAGTGGCTCCAGGCACCTGGGCGCTTACGGGTGTTGCTCTGGCTACTACATCAGCCGCATCAGAAACATTCACCGTCAGCAATCTTGGCAACGTGGATGTCGACCTAGCAATTAAGGGAACAGATAGCGTTTCGTGGACGCTTGCTGGCGCCGCTGCTCCGGATGCATTCAAGGTAGCCGCTGATATAAATGCTGTTGGGACCTGGCTTATTATTCTTGGTACTGATGATGTGGCATTAGCTACGGGTGTGGCAGAAGCTAGTGGCACTCTACCGTTTACTCTTAAGTATAGCTCGCCGACCACCGATTCAAAGCACGGAGTTGATCAGGGTTTCACCATTACCGTGACAGCTACCACGGCGGCATAAAGAAACAATGTGAGATGAAAAATCCCGCTGGGCGCGGGGTGAGTATCTGCTCCGCGTCCCAGAAGGGATAAGACGATTTAGCTAGAATGCAGACAGGAACAGTCACGAGTTTAACATGAAAAAGATATATTACCTGATATTGCCGCTGATCTTGCTGACGGCTTATTCCGGTCGGTTGGAGGCGGCATCGCTGAAGGTAAGTCCGGCGGGATTTATCATCCATAATATTGTCCCGGGCAACACTTACGATGTATATAAGGAAGCGGGACTGCAGTTAACCATTTATAACAATGATGCGCAGGCCCATACTTATCTTCTTTCCGCGCACCGTCCTTCCGAAAGCGGAAAATGGGAAAAGGGCTACCTGGAAATACCTGATCCAAAGTGGTGCTGGTTTGACCAGAATGAGATCACGGTGGAAGCAAACAGCAACGCTTCTGCCAGATTTCACTTAAAAATTCCGGATGAGGAACGCTATTACAACCAGCACTGGGTGGTTACCCTTAATATAGCCGGCAAACCCGGACCGGGAGGAGGAATGGGGGTAGCGATAAACATAAGGGCCCAGATTGAAACTCAGAGCAAGGCTGATATAAAAGGCGTTACTTCTGACGGACTGATTGACGTGGTCCCTTCTGTCATTACTCTGAAAGCAAAAGAAAACGGCGAGGTTGTTATTTTTAATAACAGCGCCACCAACGAGACTTATAAAATTTATCCGCTGGACGATAAAGAGAAATTTCAAAAATATATTTCTGCCGGGTTCATTCCTTTACCGGAACCGGATTGGATCAAGCTGGGCGACGGCAGTTTGACAATCCCTGCCGGCGGCAGGAAAACGCTCAGCCTGAAGGCGTCATTGCCGGAAAAAGAGCGAAACTCTGATAAGAAGTATGAATCCATCATTTTCATAGAGGGCAAAGGAACCACCGGGTTTCTGAGAGTTCAAATTATTGGAGCAGACGAGCGGACAGAAGCCGGGAGGCAGGAGACAAAATGAGAATATCGGCCAGGACATTTGCTATTCTTTTTCTTTGCTTGTGCGGTTTTCACTTCAGTGCTGGAACCGCATGGGGAGAGAATAAGGACATAGGTCTATCCGTTGAGCCGGGATGGCTTTCAATCCAGAATGTTCCCGTTGGTCAACTTTATGACGCGGAAGACCGGATGAAGACTAATTTCAAGATTCACAACAACTCGGATAAGCCACGTCGTTACAGTTTGAAGGTTGATAAGCCGGACAAGGTGGGCGTAAAGGTACTCAAGGGTTATTCCGGCATACCCGATCCTGCCTGGTTCTGGTTTGAGACAAACGAGGTCTCGGCGCCGGCCAATGGCGCGGTAGAAATCAAAATGTTCCTGCGCATTCCCGATGAAGAGAAATACTGCAACCAGAAATGGGCGGTGGGGATAGACGTGGCAGGCAAACCTGAGGCTGGCGAAGGCTTGGTTTTAGCGGTCTCGCCGGTCTTCTATATTGAGACGGAATCAAGGGCTGATGTGAAAGAGAAACCGGCGGGTCTTTTGGGGCTGGCGCCGGGGACAATCGTTTTAGAGAACGCGCCTTTGGGCAAGAGCAAAACTATCTCTACAATAAAGGTGCATAACAATGACAACCGGCCGCACCTCTACAGGATCGACTCTATTGTCCCTTCCGCAGAACCGGGCAGGCAGGTGATCAGTCCTTCGCCAGGGTTTTCATGGATACCGAAAAGAGAATGGCTTAAGCCCAGTGTCAGCGCCTTGAAAATCGGTCCCTGTGAAAAAGAAACGATAACTTTTGATTTAGATATTCCCGAAAAGACCGATTTTCTCAATCAACGCTGGGAAGGGATAATCTTCATTGAATCCGAAGAAGGTCCAGCCGATTTTGTGCGCGTACAGATAAAAACATCCGAACGACAAAGGCAGGCAACAGATGTTTCTTATAAATAAAATATTTTCAGGGTTAATTATTCTCTTGTTTCTCTTCTCAAGTCAGACTTATGCGCAGAATAATGCGACGATTACGGTTACCGTTTCCCTTCTTTCCACCAACCAGCCTTCTACAGTCAACCTGGGATTATGCGACGGTTTCGTAATTCTGGCCGCCACCGCGGTTTCCACGGGACCAGGCATCATCAATGGAGATGTCGGGTTGAGTCCTGGTGTCGGGTCGGGCATTACAGGCGTACTTCAAGTGAACGGGACAATCTATGCGGTCGATGCCGATGGACCTTCAGGTTCGGTGTCGAATCCTGTCCTGCTAGCGGCGGCCCAGAATGATTTGACCACGGCATACACTAATGCCGCCGGACGACCCGTTAGTGCAACTGTGGCCGCGGAACTCGGCGGCACTACCAGGACATCCGGTGTCTACAACTCCGCCTCGGGCACGTTTGGGATAACGGGGATCCTTACACTGGACGCCGTTGGCAACCCAAGTTCTGTCTGGATATTCCAGATGGCGACCACGCTGACCACGGCAGACGGCACCCCCGGTAACCCCGCCAGCCGGGTTATCCTGGCTAACGGCGCACAGGCGAGCAACATCTTCTGGCAGGTCGGCAATTCAGCGACTCTCGGAACCTACTCCGTCTTCAAGGGAACCATAATGGCCCAGGAATCAATCACGATGGGCGTCGGATCAACTACGGACGGCAGAGCGTTGGCTCGTACGGGATCGATTATATTCAACGGCGCTAGTGGCAATCTGCCTATCCTCACAAACAACGCACCAGTGGCGGTGGATGATTTGGCCTCGACGCCGGAAAACACGCCTGTCGTCATCAACGTGCTCATGGACGACACCGACAGCGACACCAATGCGCTCACGGTTGACAGTGTGACACAAGGCTCTAACGGCACCGTGACGATAAACGGTGGCTTAACGAACGTGACCTACACGCCGAATACCAACTGGAGCGGTGTCGACTCATTCACCTACATGGTGAGCGATGGCAAAGGCGGGACCGACGTTGGATCTGTCAGAGTGGTTGTTGGCAGTCGAGTCATCAACGACTTCGGTGGAGATGGCCGCACTGATCTGTGCATCTACGACGATGTCGGGCAAAGCAGTCCCGGTTTATGGTGTTTCTCGAAAACCACAGACGGTAATTCATCCAACTATTTCGGCTATGCCGGCACAGTTCCAGTGTCAGGCTACTTTGACAGCGACAACACAAGCGACTACGGTGTGTATGATGCGGTTGGTATTCCCGGATTGGCATTGCCCGGCACATGGTACCTGATGAACAGCACTGCCGGCTTTGAAACGTTTTTATTCGGCTACGCCGGTACGGTCCCCGTGGTGGGCGACTTTGACGGCGACGGCACAGATGACATCGGCGTGTATGATGCGGTTGGTATTCCCGGGTTGGCATTGCCCGGCACATGGTACCTGATGAATAGCACGGCCGGCTTTGAAACGTTTGCATTCGGCTATGCCGGTACGGTCCCCGTGGCGGGCGACTTTGACGGCGACGGTACAGATGACATCGGCTTGTATGATGCGGTCGGGCATCTCGGCCAGCCCGCCGGTTCGTGGTACCTGATAAACAGCACGGCCGGCTTTGAAACGTTTGCATTTGGCTATGCCGGTACGGTCCCCGTGGCGGGCGACTTTGACGGTGACGGTACAGATGACATCGGCTTGTATGACGCATCCGGACATAACGGCCAGCCCGCCGGCACATGGTACCTGATGAATAGCACGGCCGGCTTTGAAACGTTTGCATTCGGCTATGCTGGCACAGTTCCAGTGTCAGGCTACTTTGACAGCGACAACACAAGCGACTACGGCGTGTATGATGCGGTTGGTATTCCCGGGTTGGCATTGCCCGGCTCATGGTACCTGATGAAGAGCACGGACGGCTTTGAAACCCAGACTCTCGGTTACGAAGATGCCGACGCCGTAGCCGGTCACGGGGTAGTGGTTTACTGACCCGGATCAAGGCGTTGGCCTTGATTCATCTGCGGTAGGGTTACACCCCATAGCGCTCAAACGCTCACTCGGTTTATGTTTGGTTATGAACATAACAACGAAAGGAAGAGCATGAACAAGAACAATTCCATCGTGGCCATTTATCCATCGCACACGGCAGCCGAAGTGGCCGTCAAGGAACTCCAGCAATCTGGTTTCGATATGAAGAAACTGTCGATTGTTGGACGTGACTATCACACCGATGAGCATGTGGTCGGCTACTACAATGCCGGCGACCGGATGAAGGTGTGGGGCAAAACGGGCGCCTTCTGGGGCGGGCTGTGGGGGCTCTTGTTCGGTTCCGCCTTCTTTTGGATTCCCGGTCTGGGGCCGCTACTGGTGGCCGGACCGCTGGTCACTATGATCGTCGGGGCACTGGAAAGCGCCGCCGTGGTGGGTGGTCTGAGCGCGATCGGGGCCGGTTTGTTCAGCCTCGGCATCCCCAAGGACAGCATCCTGCGGTACGAGACAGCGATCAGGACCGACAAGTTCGTCCTGATTGTCCACGGCACCGTGGATGAAACGACCCACGCCAAGGAAATTCTCAACCGCACCAAGCCGGAGTCAATGGAACATCATCTGTAAGAGAAGGAGATTGAGATGACTGCTGGAAGGCTAAAACTCATTGCTGTCGTTGCCTTGGTTGTTCTGATCGTCATATGGATACTGCAGAATGGAGGCACTGTTCAGACGAAATTTCTGTTCACCACCGTGGCAATGCCTCAGTCCGCTCTGCTCGCCATTACCCTGTTGGTGGGGATTGCGGCAGGCATACTCGTGGCATTAAACCTGTCGGGGAAGTGGAACAAGAAGGACTAGTAGCCCAAGCCATCTTGGTGATGCCAACTGGCGCATGATCAACAGTGTTGGGCCAACAACGGAGAAAAGAGATGGGATGCATCCTTGTAGTTATTGCATTGGCAGTGCCTCGTGTCCTGATGCTAATTGCCTTCCTGATGACGAACTGGTTCGGACGCGCATTCGAAACCCGATTGTGGCCGATTCTGGGATTTGTGTTCATGCCGTATGCCACCCTTGCCTACGTGGCAGCCATGCTGAACAACAATCACGCGTTGACCGGTGGCTGGCTGGCGCTCTTTATCGCGGCCATTGTTGTTGACGTTACTCATTGGGGTAGTGGTGGACATACGTACCGCAGAAAATCACGTAATGAAGGATCGTAACATCCACGAAGGGTGAACTGAAATGCAACCTCCGTTAGGACATATTCATGGCATTTGCCCCCAAAAAAAGGAGTACAATTTTCGGTGCGTGATTTATCATGTCGAATGACGTGACAAATCAGGTTTAGAGCATTATATTGATGTGTGACCTGTCATGTCGAATGACGTGATTAAAGAGGCGGTTGCGGTTTGCTCTGAAATGCTGAGGCAAGATACTTAAGGGCAGGCCCTGTCTCTGCGCAGAAATTCAGAAAAGCGTTTTGACTTTCTAATATTCAGGTGATAAACATACAGATTAATTATGGCTAATCATCATGATCTTGCGAACCTGATCTGGCAAATTGCTGATCTTTTACGTGGTCCTTACCGACCGCCGCAGTATGAGCGGGTAATGCTGCCTCTGACTGTGCTTCGGCGGTTTGACTGCGTTCTCGCCCCAACTAAAGACAAGGTTCTGGCTGAACTTGAAAAACGGAAAGGCGGTAAGTTGAATGATGATGCAATTGATAAACTGCTGAACCGAGCCGCTGGTCAACGTTTTCATAATCATTCACCACTGACCTTCGAAAAGCTCAAAGGTGATCCGGACAATATTGAGAAGCATCTTGTCAGTTACATTAAAGGTTTTTCTGCAAATGTTCGGAAAATTTTCGATTTCTTTGAGTTTGAAGGTGAAATTGAGCGAATGCGTGAGGCTAATATCCTGTTCTTAGTAATCAGGAAATTTTCGGAAGTAGATTTACATCCCTCAGTGGTACCGAATGACCAAATGGGACTGGTTTTTGAAAACTTGATTCGCCGATTCAACGAACTAGCCAATGAGACGGCCGGCGATCACTTTACCCCGCGCGAAGTCATCCGGCTGATGGTGAATATTCTCTTTATCAATGATGACGATCTACTTGCTACACCCGGTACGGTGCGCAAGCTTCTTGATCCGGCCTGCGGCACTGGCGGTATGCTTGCTGAAGCTCAGAATTACCTGCGCGAGCATCATCAAGATGCGAAACTCTATGTCTTTGGTCAGGACTACAACAAACGCGCGTTTGCTACTGCAGCCTCCGATATGCTCATGAAGCATGTGGACCAAAACGGTGGCACCGACAACGTGCGTTTTGGGGACATATTCACCGAGGACCGGTTCAATGAGCCGCCGTATGAGAAGTTTGATTATCTGCTGGCAAATCCCCCGTTCGGTGTGGACTGGAAGAAACAGGCGAAGGAAATTGAAGCTGAACATGATAAACTGGGGTTCAGCGGTCGTTTCGGCGCAGGGCTTCCTCGCGTTAATGATGGGGCACTCTTGTTTCTGCAACACATGATCAGCAAGTTTGAGCCGGTATTGCCGGCCCAGCAGAAACACGGTTCACGGCTAGCTATTGTATTCAGCGGCTCGCCTCTGTTTTCAGGTGGGGCTGGATCAGGCGAAAGCGATATTCGTAAATGGATCATCGAAAACGATTGGTTGGAGGCTATTATCGCTTTGCCGGAACAGATGTTCTACAACACAGGGATTGGCACCTACATCTGGATTGTGACTAATCGTAAAGAGAAACGGCGTAAAGGCAAAATTCAACTTGTGGATGCCCGCGAGGTCTGGACTGCGGGCGGGAGCGAGGACAATAAACGCAGTCTCGGCGATAAGCGACGGCATTTAACGGCGGACCAAATTGCCGAGATCGTGAAACTTTATGGACGGTTCAAGGATACGGAGACCGCAAAGATTTTTGATAATGCTGATTTCGGTTATACTCGTGTAACTGCTGAAAGACCTCTGCGATTGCGTTATCAGATGACGGTGGATGATAAGGCGAGGTTTCTGGATGCCTGCCCGCATTTGCTCGACGACGTGCAGGCAATTGACAAGGAACTTGGCCGCCAACCGCAACGCGACTGGAATGCCTCCTGGACTCGCATCGAAGATCTCCTGCACAGCCAGAAATCCAAATGGAAATCAACGGAACAAAAACTCTTCCGTAATGTCTTCACACACAAGGACCCTAATGCAGAACCTGTTCTGAAGGATGGCAAGAATAACGGCTACGAACCCGACGCCGATTTGCGCGACTTCGAGAATGTGCCTTTGAAAGATGATGTTGACGCCTATTTCAAGCGTGAAGTCCTACCTCATGTCAAAGATGCCTGGATGGACAGGACTAAGGATAAGGTTGGATACGAGATCAACTTTAACCGCCATTTCTACAAATGCACGCCGCCCCGTCCTTTGAAAGAGATAGACGCGGATCTGAAGCGGGCTGAGGATGAGATCATGCGGTTGTTGCGGGAGGTAACAGAGTGACCGTCTTTGGTACAGATAGAGTCCCGGTTGGTTGGATAAAGAAACGTTTCAGGTATTTGGCTGACATTCAAAAAGGGCGACTCCCGTCTCAATCAGATTCTTCAGGCGACATGCTCCCATACTTGTCCATGGAATACCTTCGCGGGGATGACTCTGAACCGACATTTGTGTCAGCAGATGAAGGACTCTTGTTGGCGGACGATGGGGATGTATTGCTTCTTTGGGACGGGTCCAATGCTGGTGAGTTTTTACCCGCCCGAAAAGGTGTCGTCTCTTCTACTGTTGCTCGGATAACACCAAAAGGCATTAATAAGCGTTTCCTGTATTGGACATGTAAAGGGCATGAATACCTTGTCAGAGCCGAGACTGTTGGTATGGGTATTCCACATGTAAGCGGTGACTTCTTGGCAAACTTGGTTCTCTTTGTGCCTTCGGACAGTGATCAGCCATCCATTGCCGACTACCTCGACCGGGAGACGGCGCGGATTGATGGATTGGTGGCGGCGAAAGAGCGAGTTTTGGCGTTGATGACGGAAAAACGGCGGACGTTGATAACCCATGCTGTGACCCGTGGTATTAATCCCAAGGTTTCTTTCCGCGACTCCGGCATTCCTTGGCTCGGCCAGATTCCGAAGCATTGGCAAGTTTGGAAATTGGTGCACCTTGCTGATATTGGAAATGGCTCAACGCCCAGCCGTGAGAATGTGGACTACTGGAGTGAAGGTTCAATACCATGGCTAAACAGTTCAGTTGTGAATCAAGATGAAGTGACCGAATCCGATCAATTCGTAACGGAAGTGGCATTGAGAGAGTGCCATTTGCCTATGGTTCAGCCCGGAAGCGTTCTTGTCGGGATAACGGGACAAGGTAAGACCCGAGGACAAGCTGTGGTTTTATCTTGTGAAGCCACTATTAATCAGCATTTAGCATTCGCAGCCCCGGATGCTACTAAGATAGATGTGTGGTTCCTTCGATGGGTGTTTTTTGCCGCCCATGACTATTTGCGTGCAATAAGCGATGATGCGGGCGGCACCAAAGGAGCTCTAACATGTGAAGAGCTTGCGAACATGAGGGTTGTTGTGCCCCCTCTTGATGAACAACGCGCCATCGTTGCCCACATTGCAGTAGAAGCCGGAAAACTGGATGCCCTGCGCATAGCTACGGAGCGGACGATTGCGCTTCTGAAGGAGCGCCGTGCCGCCCTGATTGCGGCGGCGGTAACGGGAAAGATAGTGATATAGAGTCAGACATGAAGCTCAAGAAACTCAAACTTGTAAACTATCGACCTTTTAAAAATGAACATGTGTTTGAGTTCAAAGATCGGTTTACGGTGATTGCCGGCGTGAATGGTCATGGAAAGACTGCAATTTTGGATTCGCTTTCCGCTTTAATGTCTCGGCTATTGCCTCAAATATCACCTGCAGTTGGTGGTTATATTCCACTTAAGCCTGGCGATGTCCACTTCGGCGCTGAATCGCTGACTATTTCTCTGATCGCTAATTGCGCCGGATATCCGGTTGACCTAAGTCTCTCGCGCGGGAGAAATGATAGCCGTGCCCGTGCGAAAGGACTGTCACGTGTACTGAAAAAGACGATTCGCGAGGCCTACGGAAACGATCCAAGTCGTGCTGACGATGCGGCGCCTATTGCCGTTTTCTATACAACAGACCGTGCTGGTTATCGTCTACCCAATAGACCGCCAAAAGCAGTACCGAGGGGGCAATCGGCGGCATACTACGGCGCGCTGTGGAGCCAACGAATGGACTATCGGGATCTTATGGCACGCCTTATTGTGTCGGCAGGGTTGGATCAAGAACGTATTGACGAGAGTCAGAACTTTATTGGTAGCCGCGCGGTTGATGCTATGAACCAGGTGTTGGGTGTCTTTCTCAAAGGATTTTGTGGGTTACGTGTTGAGGAAAGTCCTTTCCGGCTTGTGGTGGATAAAAACGGTATTCCTCTCGATATTCCGAAGCTTTCTGACGGAGAGCGTTCATTCCTTGCCATACTAACCGACCTATGCCGTCGACTGACCTTGGCAAATCCAGGACTTGAGGATCCGTTACAGGGCAAAGGCGTTGTGCTGATTGACGAATTAGAATTGCACTTGCACCCAACTTGGCAACGTGAAATTGTCGAAAAGTTACGAACAACATTTCAAGGTATCCAATTTATCGGAACGACCCATTCACCTTTTATTGTGCAATCGCTTCGCCCAGGCGAATTAATCAATCTGGATCACAGTCATCCCATAATTAATATATTTGCATTATAAAAGCATAAATAGCTGGCATTTTTCAACCTATTCCTTAAATCGATTTTCAACATTTTGGACCTTGTTGCGTTATTGTTTGATTT
>JBFZFB010000088.1:0-10008 GCA_041306605.1 Lentisphaerota bacterium
CTTCTGACGCATCATACGACGCCAGAATCCTCTCTCTTAAATCTACTGATAGTGTTTTCATGCAAATACACTATCAGAAAACCTCTTCTATGGCTACAGTTTTATTTAATATGCTCTAGCCACCACCACGTTGTTGGCCCATTATCAGCCTATCATACTCGGCGTGAGTGCCGATCCAGACCCACAGGAATCCAGTTGTGGATCGGGCACGGCAAGCGCACGGTGGTGCATCCCCACACGAGCCGACCAAAGTTTGCCGGTCTTCTTGAAATGGAGGGAAGGGTGACGAGGGTCACGCTGTAGCGAGGCGAAGCTCTGATCGGCGACCCTCTGTATCTCCGGTGGCAGGGCGTAGTAGCAACGCCAGAAACGTCGGTTCGTTCGGTGCATCAGAGCGGTCTCGTATCGCCGGACTCGGCATCTCGCAGAGCCTCCTCCACGAGGAAGTCAAGCTTGCCGTCGGCGCTGTCGCGCTCAATCTTAGCATCCCACGTCTGCCAGTCTTTCTCCACGATCCAGTCATGGATCTTAGAGAACTGGTCACTCGGCAGTTGCTCGATTGCACGCTCGATTTCTAGTACAGTTGTCATCCTGTCAATATACCTCCTGCTGGCGGCACAGGCAATCTTGTTTTTACTCCCGGGCCAACAAGTTATTAGATAGTTTTCTGTACTTCAACGGGTTTTAGAACATAAAGTCAATTAACTTTTTGCAGGTTGCTTTCCTTTCTTGTGTTCACTCAAAAGGGCAGAACAATTTTATGTCCATAGCTTTTCCCTGCATAAGCACCGGCGTTTACGGCTACCCCGCCAAAGAAGCGGCTGAAATAGCCGTAAACACTGTTAACGAACACGCAGATAAAATGGGATACAAAACAGAAGTTACTTTCTGCTGTTTTTCACAACATGATCTCAATCTTTACAACAAATTACTTGCCTCGCCATAATAAAACGTAATAATACCCGCATAAATATCACCTTATATGAGGCAAAAAAATGATCGTATATATTATAACCGACATATACCAAAAATATCTGGCAAACATGGAATATATCACATTCCGCAACATGCTGGAAGAGACAGCTAAAGACACCTGCATCATATTACCATACAAAAAAACAAGCCTCGCTTTATTAAAACAAATCAAACCATGGGCAATATGCCACAGCGGGTCAGGAACCGATTATAAAGATTATGATGTAATGCAAAACAAGAACTACCGCAGCGTTGTGATGGAATCAGACATTCCGCAGATCGGTTTCTGCGGCGGCCATCAGATAATCGCCACTCTCTTCGGCAGTACTTTGGGCCCAATGCGAAAACTGAAAAGCAATGAACCCGATCTTGATTCCTCATACAGACCCGGATGCTTCAAAGAATGGGGGGTCTCCCCGGTCCATATAATCAAAAACGATCCCATTTTCCAGAAATGCGGAAAAAACATCATGGTTCATCAGCGTCATTACTGGGAAGTGAAAAAAATGGGGCCCCAGCTTGCTCTGCTGGCAAGTTCAAAAGCATGCCGCGTTCAGGCCTTCAAACACATCTCAAAACCAATTTACGGTGTACAATTCCACCCGGAAATACCCGACAATTTCTACAAGGACGGAAAAATGATACTTGAAAACTTTGTCAAAATAGCCCGGGCGCACAGCAGAAACATGCCTGCCAGAAAGGACAAATCCGCATGACGAAAATACTTCTGCTGGGTGACTCCATTCGCATGAGCTATGAACCTCATGCGGCAAAACTGCTCGCAGGAAAAGCCGTGGTAGCCGGCCCCGCAGAGAACTGCCAGTACAGCCAGTTCACACTCCAGTCGCTTGACAAATGGATAAGTGAGCTTGGCAAACCGGACGTCATCCACTGGAATAACGGTTTGCATGATTGCGGACACAATCCCGACCGCTCTCCCATTCAGATACCAATAGAGACCTACCGCGCCAATCTGGAAAACATTCTAAAAAAACTCAAAACATACACCACGCTGATTATCTGGGCCACAACCACACCTGTTCACCCGCAACGGCCTTTCCTTAAAGATCAGTGGTCATGGCGAAATGAGGAAATTGATAATTTCAACTCTGTAGCTTTGGAAATAATGAAGGAACACAATGTGCCGGTCAACGATCTGCATTCTCTGGTTTCCAGTAATTTCAACCAGTTTCTTTCCGAGGACATGCTCCACCTTTCACCAGCCGGCCAAAAAAATTGCGGCCAGCAAGTGGTGGAAAGCATTTTCAACCTTCTTTTAGGCGAAAACTCTTGAATTTAGCCTGTTTTTCAGGCTTTTCATCTAAAACAACTGCATTATTCCACAGCCGGTCTGCTTTATAAAAAACACTGAAAAAACCCTTTTTTTACACCTCCGTCAAAAAAATAATTTACAATACAAATCTGTTATAGCATCCTTTTCCCCGCGGTTGATTGGATATACCGCAACCGGACTTCACTCAGTGTCATGGTTGAGGACTCGGATTAATTAATACAATGTGACACACAAAGGAACAGACATGGATATCTATGTTGGCAATCTTCCGTATGGCGCTACAGACGACGATCTGAAAGAACTATTCGGAAAGTACGGTTCGGTAACATCAGCACGCGTCATAACGGATAAAATGTCCGGACGCTCAAAAGGATTTGGTTTTGTCGAAATGGCAAACAATTCCGAAGCTGACAAAGCTATCAAGGAAACAAACGGTACTGATTTTCAGGGCCGGCCTCTCCGCGTTAACGAGTCACAGCCCAAGCCCAGAACAGGCGGCGGCGGTGGCGACGATCGCAGAGACAATCGCGACAGGCGCCGGTAGGCAACTCATTATCGTAAAAGATAATTATTCCATAAGACAGACACAGATACTTGATGAAACTTATCTGTGTCTGTCATGGAACTACATCAACTAAAAGTCACAACTCCATTATTTGCTTCAACACAGGACCGCAAAACCAGAGAAAAGACGGCAGGATTTTACAATATGATCTTTAAAAAAAATCCGCCAGAAATCACTGAAAAACTTCAAAAATCAACAGTCGGCATAGCAGGCTGCGGAGGACTTGGCTCCAACGCCGCTGTCTCTCTAACACGCGCCGGAATCGGAACACTTATTCTATGCGACTTCGATACCGTTGAACCATCCAACCTTAACCGTCAGCATTTTTTTCAGTCAGACATAGGCCAAAACAAGGCATTCGCGCTATCCAAGCATCTCAAAGCCATCAATCCCGGCATAAACATCGAATTGCACACGGAAAAATTGACCCCGGATAATGCCCCGTCAGTCTTTAAACACGCCAATCTGCTGATAGAAGCTTTTGACAAAGCCGAAAATAAAGCATGGCTGATAGAGGCATGGTGCTCCGCATTTCCAGATAAACCGGTTATCAGCGCCAGCGGACTCGCCGGCTACGGAAACACCGAAACACTTAAAATCATCAGAAAGGGCAATTTAATACTGTGCGGTGATTCAAAATCCGACATGAGTATGGGACTGTGCGCCGCGCGCGTCGGCATCGTCGCCAATATGCAGGCAAACGAAGCCATACAAATATTGGCACACAGCAACCACTAACCTGCATATTGCGTCAGCTTGGAACACGGCAGATTCTTCTCTCATCTTCTGAACTTCTTATTCACCACGGAGCACACGGAGGCACGGAGAAGAGAAAATACAGAGCTTTCATCAAATCCCGGATTTAGCTGCGTCATTCGACATGACTCCCCAATCCATGATTTGATGAAACATTACATGTCTTGGAAAAAACTCTTTCTTTCTCTCCGGTCTTCCCGCCTTCTTAATTCTTGTCTTCTTGACTTCTTACTTCTGACGGCCCATATATCATTGTGATTATCATGCAATATCCGGGTTGACCAGTACGTTACTAAACTCCCAATATCCCCTACCCTTCACCCGCGGTTTCCACCTCAAGATTGTCCAAATATAACTCCATGCCGCCAACAACCTTCAGCTTGCCCGACCCGCACGCGCCACAACAGAAATTGTCTTTCAATAACTCACCTTTCCAGCCGCAATCAGAACATTCACCAACCACAGGCGCCTGCTTTATATCAAGGCTGGACCCCTCAACAATGGTACCCTTGACAACTATTTCATAAGCCTGCTGAAGATATTCCGGCACAATCTGACGCAACTCGCCCACAACTATTCGCGCTTTAACCAGACGGGGTGATTCCAAGTGAACCTTCTCCAGTTCGGAAAGAATCCCTTCAACCAGAACCTGACATATCGAAAACTCATGCATAATTATTGTATCTATTTAGCCATCCGAAATACTGTTCAGGAAATCTGAATATAAAATTATTATTTTATTCAGATTTCCTGAACCATCCCATCATTCGATAGGACTGGTCATGTTTATCCTTCTATATCCAGTAATCCTGTCAAAATTTCCCTTCTAGTTCCTTCTGAAAACAACTTAATTCTTACAACTTTCAACCCCCATCCCGGCTTCAACAGAAACCATTAAAACAAAACTTTAATCTCTATCCATTTCCGCACTGAATTTATCAAAAACACCTTGTCCGCCTCACGAATATCAGCAGGCATAATCACACCCTCTTCAATCTCCCCTTTCTCCAGCAGATACTCCCTGAAAACGCCCGGCAAAATACCGCAATCAACCGGAGGGGTCACAAGACGGCCACCCCTCTCTACCACAACATTAGCTATCGTGCTCTCAGTAATTTCCCCTCTTTCATTCACCAACAGCACATCATCACAATTACCAGACATCGACTTGGCGCGATCATAAACCGCGCGATTAGTGGTCTTGTGATACAAAAACAGATTCCGCGAATCAACTTTTTCAGCCGCCAGTTTCACCGTCCATTGCACCGTCAGATCAGCGTCAGACAAAAACTTGTTTTCAATCTTAATATTTCCATCGTGGTCAACCAGCAATCGGACCTTAACGCGACCGGCAAGTTTCTTTTCATTCTCCTTCAATCGTGTTCTTATCTGATCAATGGCCGCAGGGAACCCGAAATATTCCGCCGATTTACCCAGGCGCCGCATGTGCTCATTCAGAAGAAAATAACCCTTCCCTTCCTCCCAAAGCAATGACTCCAACAAATCCCAATCACCCGGTTCAGATGTCAATACCGCCGTTTTTACGAGACATTCTTCATATTCATTTTTTGCGTCTGAATCCCATACAATGCCGCCGCCAACACCGTACTCCGCGGTTTTCCCCGCCTTGTCTATCACAACTGTGCGGATTGCCACGTTAAAGCAAGCCTTCCTGCCCGGCAGAAGATACCCTATCGCGCCCGTATAAACACCTCTCGGCCCGCTTTCCAGCTCTTTGATTATCTGCATCGTGCGAATCTTGGGCGCACCTGTAATTGAAGCGCAGGGAAACAGTGCTTTCATAATCCCTGAAAACGGCGCCAACGTGCTCCCCTCAACCGTGGATGTCATTTGCAGAACCGTGGGGTACTTCTCGATTTCAAACATGCGCGGAACATGTATACTGCCGGCATCGGCAACCCGGCCCATATCATTTCTCACCATATCCACAATCATCACATTCTCAGCCCTGTTCTTCTCTGAATGATGAAGTACATCAGCGAACTCTCTGTCCTGCTCCAGAGTTAAGCCGCGCCTGAACGTTCCTTTCATCGGCCTTGAAATAATCGTGTTGCCGTCCAGAGAAAAGAAAAGCTCCGGAGACGCAGAACATATGGCAAAAGAATCAGTATCAACAAACACGCAGTGTTTAGCCTGCTGTGTAGAACACAAACGGCAGAACAAACCAAATGGGTCCCCTTCGAATGAAGTTCTCATGCGCAAAGTGTAGTTAACCTGATATGTGTCTCCATTTTTCAGGTAATTTTTAATCCTGTCAATTGCACCGTTGTACTCCACGGCCGAAATGGACGGCTTCCATTCACCCGTGCTGAAGTCTAACGATGCTTTACGCGGAAGCCCGGTCTTTTCAAAACCGCTGAACAAACCGAACCACACAAGGGGCAGTTTAGAGGAAGCATGGGTCGTACATGCCGGATCCAGGCCGGGCCCCGCCTCGTAACATAAAAACCCGGCCGCGCAAAGCCCCCTGTCAACCGCCGCTTCCACTTCACGCAAAACAGGCATCACATCCCGCGCTTCATACGCGGAAAGGACAGACTCCGGCTTGCGAAATAACAGCCATTCCCTGCCGGAATCCCCGTATCCGGCAATAATTTTGACGTTTTCTTCTTTCATACTCACGGAAAATAATAACTTAATAAACGCCAAAAAAACAGCATAGAAAGTTGCCCTGTTTAGGCCAATATCATACAATGCCCGCCTATGAAAGATGTGCAAAATAGCTATGATGACAGACAAATGCCCATACAAAAGGTCGGAATAACAGATTTAAAATACCCGGTTGTGGTGCTCGACCGTAGAAATAAATCCCAACACACTGTTGCTTCAGTCAGCATGCTGGTTGATCTTCCCCATAATTACAAGGGAACCCACATGTCCCGCTTTGTGGAAATTCTCAATCAATATCGCGGTAAAATTTCCGTTCACGAAATTGAAGATATCCTTCACGCAATGATAAAACGCTTTGCGTCACAAACCGCTCACCTCGAAATCAGGTTCCCCTACTTTGTGCAGAAATCAGCCCCCGTCTCCCGCGCCAAATCATTAATGGATTATGAATGCGCCTTCCACGCATCCATGGATACCGGCAAGAAAGCAAACCGCCTCGACCTGATCGTAGAGGTAAATGTTCCTGCCACAACATTATGCCCCTGCTCCAAGGAAATCAGCAGGCATGGCGCCCATAATCAGAGATCAATAATAACAATAAAAATCAGAAGCAATAAACTCGTATGGCTGGAAGATCTGATCAAAATAGCGGAAGCTCAAGCCAGCGCGGCATTATATTCACTGCTTAAACGGGAAGACGAAAAAGCACTGACCGAACAGGCATACCGGAACCCGAAATTTGCCGAAGATATTGTTCGCGCTGTCGCTGTCAAATTGCGCGCCGATAAGCGTATTTCATGGTATCAGGTGGAAACAAAAAACATGGAAAGCATTCATAACCATAATGCCTACGCGCAGGTGACAGGCCCGTAAAACAACCTTGAATCAGATTCACCGCATCATGGAGAATACGCGTAAATGAAAATCGTTATCGTCGGCCCCGGTTCCATAGGCTGCCTCTTTGCCTGCTTCTTTGCCGGCACAAAACACGATGTCTGGCTTCTGGACAAAGATCCAGCCCGCGCTGATGCGATCGCTAAAAACGGAATCAGAATAGAAGACTCAAACGGATCACGAACAATCAAAGTCAATATCACGGCAGACGTAAAATCGCTTACCGCAGCGGATTTACTGTATATTTGCGTAAAATCATACGATACTTTACCGGCAATAAGAGCCGCGTTACCACTGGTAAAACCCGGGACAATTGTCATCTCACTGCAAAACGGCGCAGGCAACGCTGAACATATAAGCTCCATCGTAAACGCCGAACGGATAGTCTGCGGCATAACATCACATGGCGTTACAATGCTTGAAACCGGCCATATCCTTCATGCCGGCTCAGGCCCCACATCTGTCGCGTCCTTCCTGCCACAACAGGCGGAACTTGCCGTTTTTTCAGCCAAAATCATGGCCGAAGCCGGCATAAAAACACAGATGCTCAGCGACGCGCAAAGCATGATATGGAGCAAATTGATAATCAACGCATCCATAAATCCCTTGACAGTTATTTCAAATGTGACTAATGGTCAAATTCTCTTAAACAAGGATCTGCGCTCAACAATGCATAAAGCCGCTCTTGAGGCCGCATCGGTGGCTGAAGCCAGAGGCACAAGCCTTGTTTATGATAATGTAATAAATGCTGTCGAGGATGTTTGCCATGCAACAAAAGATAACGTCTCTTCAATGTTGCAGGATTTCAGATACGGCAGAAAAACAGAAATAGACTCTATAAACGGGGTAATTATAAAAGAAGCAAAAATACATGGCATCCCGTCACCGATAAATGAAATGTTGTTCCAAAAAGTGAAAAAACTTACTGAACACAAAACATAAACAGGAGGAAATAAAACATGTCAAACAATGACCTGAAAGCCGCTTACAAAACAATAATGGACGACCACTTCCCGCCCAAAATGGAAATAAGCTTCATTGACGGCACAAAGCGTCAGACTCTCTTTTATCAAAAAGTAACATGGCTGATAGATAACGTGGAAAAAGGCCTGCGCTACGGTGAAAATCCGGGCCAGGAAGCCGCCCTCTATAAACTCGTCAACGGCAACCTCTCACTCGGCGAAGTAACATCAATTAAACCCGGAAAATATCTGGCGTCCGACGCTGAACTCCTCCAGTTCGGCAAACATCCGGGAAAAACAAATATTACCGACGCAGACAACGCGCTGAATATACTCCGCTATCTTACCGAAACTCCATGCGCCATAATTGTGAAACATAATAACCCCTGCGGTGTCGCAAAAGGAAGCACCCTTGCTGAAGCTTACGACAAGGCCAATATGGCCGACCGCGTGGCGGCTTTCGGCGGCGCAATCGCCCTCAACCGCGAAGTGGATGTCGAAACAGCAAAACTCATCTCGCAAAATTACGCCGAAGTAGTCGCGGCACCGTCATTTGCTGAAGGCGTAATGGATATCTTCGCCAAAAAGAAAAACCTGCGCGTAATGCATATAAAAAATATGACACGCCTGCAGGAATATGACGGCGAAAAGTTTGTAGACCTTAAATCACTCATTGACGGCGGCGTAATAGCACAATGGTCCTTTGTACCCAAGGCGAGGAGAAAAGAAGATCTGGTCCCTGCACACGCTTCCTGTCAGGGCAAGGATTACAAAATCAGCAGACTCCCGACAGAACGTGAATATGACGATCTCATCTTCGGATGGATGGTCGAAGCCGGCGTAACAAGCAATTCCGTGCTCTACATAAAGGACGGCGTTACAGTTGGAATAGGAACCGGCGAACAGGATAGAGTCGGTGTGGCTGAAATTGCCAGAGACAAGGCTTACAGAAAACTTGCAGATAAAATCAGCTGGATAAGACATAAATTGCCCTATAACAACCTTAAAAACAAAAACGATATCGCCGAAATAGACACTGAAGTAGCCCGGACAAAAGGCGGTTTGATCGGAAGCTGTATGGTGTCAGACGCCTTCTTCCCGTTCCGCGACGGAGTGGAAGTCGGCATCAGAGAAGGTGTAACCGCCGTAATTCAACCCGGCGGATCCGACCGTGATTTTGAGAGCATCGAAGCCTGCAATGAAGCAAATGTGGCAATGGTGTTCACCGGTCAGCGCAGTTTTAAACACTGATCAGCGCAACAAAAACAGAAACCAGTCATGGCGGACTTGCTTTCGTAGCGGAGATCCGGACAAAGCCTCTAGACCAACATAGCCTTGGCGACGTTGGTTGGCTTTGGATGACTTGTCTTCTTTATTTCGCTCTTCCTCTTTCATCCTCTCTCCCATCAGAAACACTGTTCAGTAAATGTGGAATAAAACTATTGTCCCTAGACCCGGAGAGAAACAAGGGTTTTATTCAGATTTCCTGAAACATCATCACGTCATTCGACATGACTGGTCATGTTTATCCCTCTATATCATGTCATCCTGTCAAAAACTCTTCCCTTCTTTACTCTCCGCATTCTCGAAGATCCGCCGAAGTCCCGACATCCGCCGTCAGGCGGGGTGGTCGGGACGTAGGCGGACCCCTCACCTGAAGCTGAAAATCGAGCCTGTCACCGGTGTAGAGATTGTCGTGAAATTGGTGGTATCCGATGCCCACGCGTCACCATAGGAATTGCTGGCATAACAGCGATAGTAGTACGGCGTGCCTGGCGTCAAATCTTCAACATTCTTCGAAAACAAGCCCGCCGACCTTTCACCAAAATACTCATTCGTATTCCACCCGCCCTTGTTCGTCCCGCCGTTTGACGTGCCACGGTACATCCAAACGTATGACGGCGCGCCACCCGTATAAGTCAGATTGCCGT
>JBFZFB010000089.1:0-15668 GCA_041306605.1 Lentisphaerota bacterium
ACAACCGCGGACAGGATCGTAACGCCCAACAGCCACTTCCAGTCAGGACTCTGCCCCATCATCAACGTCTGTCTGCCTGCTTCCACAATTACCGCCAATGGATTTAATTTCACAATAAACCGCAGATTCTCAGGAACAAATGCCAACGGATAAATAATAGGAGTCACAAAGAAAAGCAGTTGCAGAACAACCACTATTAAATGCCCTATGTCCCTCAGAAAAACCCCCAGAGAAGCTAGAATCCAGCTTATCCCCACACTCAACAAAACCAGAGGCAGCAATACGAGAGGAAAATACAGAATCGTCGGCGAAATGGATTGTTTGAACACACAAACACCTGCCAGCAAAACCACTGTGCTGACTATAGCATTAAACAAAGCTGATCCCAATATGGAAACCGGCAGAATTTCCAATGGAAACACAACCTTCTTGACGTAATTCACATTCGAGAGAATCAAACTTGGTGCACGACTGATGCATTCCGCAAAAAGATTATACAATATCAGTCCGCAAAACGTCGCCAACGCAAAATCCGCCTTTGACCCTGACAACCCGTCACCCCACTTGGCCTTGAAAACAAAAGTGAAAACATAAGTATAAACCGCAAGCATGCACAATGGTGTAATCAGTGACCAAAACAAGCCCAGCACAGAGCCACGGTAACGGGACGCAACTTCCCGCACAATGAACTGGCGAAGTAATTGCCGGTGCGACCATAGATTCCTCACAGTCCCAACCGGATTCAAATACCTGCTCACAGGCTCGCCATGCGGCCTTATAACAGTCGCCATATCCCATTTTTTCTCATGATTACCCATATAAATGCTCTCCTGACAGAAAAGCCACCCATGAATTACAAACATTAATTAATCCCATGCTGTCTATACAAGCTTTATTCACCGGACATTATCCTTATAAAGGCACAATCTGACCATATTTACTTTGTTTTGAAGAAACAGATTGACTACAAACAGCGCCGTATATTTAATGTCTTTAAGTAACGCCATCTACGGGGCGAACTCACTATCACCCCGGATCGCTTCAGTAATCTATAATTATGGAATAACAAGTTAGAAAATGACAAATACCAGCATTATCACAACGTCAACCCGCAGTCGCCTGCCGGCAGTAGCCGTCCTCGCCGACTCCCTGCGCCAGCACCAGCCCGGTCTTAAATTAACATGCTACCTGGCGGAAGACTCAATAAAACCGGAAGACACTTTCGAAAACCGCTTTGATATAATCAGCGTCCATGACCTGCCCCTGCCCGGCGGGAAAAACTTTCTGTTCCAATACACAGCATTCGAACTCTGCTGCGCGCTTAAACCGTTCTGCATGCTGGACCAGCTTGCAAAGCGTAACGCCGACAGCGTTGTCTATATCGACGGCGACATGCTGATCTGCGCCCCTTTCATGGACATTCTCAATAAAGAATGGCTCCAGCATGACGTGCTTGTCACCCGCCACTTTTCACGGCCTGAAAAAAATACCAACTATCTGTTCTTTCTCAAAGCAGGCCCTTACAACGCCGGATTCGTTGCCGCACGCAAAAGCAAACCGGCACTTGAAACACTTCAATGGTGGCAGTCAAGACTGGCCTCAGAGGGCTATTATGATTACCCGGGCGGCGTATTCGCCGACCAGGGCTGGCTGGCCACAACCGTGTCAACATTCGAAACAACCGCCGCGCCCATCCGGCACCACGGCATAAATATCGGCCATTGGAACCTTCATGAATGCGATTTTTCCGAAAAGAACGGCCAAATCATGGTCAACGATCAAGAACCTTTATGCGTTTTCCATTTCAGCAGTTTCAAGAACCCCGGCCTGACTAAACATGATAATATTCTCGGAAAAATACCCCCGGAAATCCAGAAATTGGCCGATAAATACGAACAAATGCTCAAAAAAACAAGTAGCCTGCAGAATGAAATCCCTTCTTATTCATTCAACAACTTCAACAACGGCACACTAATAACCCCGGCATTGCGAGAAGCCGTGCGCCGCAAACTCGTCAACACGGATGATCCTTTCAAAAATCCGGATACAATCACAGCTGTACTCCCCGAAAACGACCCGGACTCAATACTCGACAACCGCATAGACCACCGCCTTTACCGCCTGCAGGAAAAATGCGATATCCAGAAACGCCAGATAGAACACTCCAGAAAAGAAATCGAAATCCTGCGCAATCATATCAAAAGAATATTTGATCATCCGGTAATCGGCCGCATAATGAAACTATGGGCCAAATATATTAACAAGAATCTGCTCAACGGACTACAGGACTGACAGCAAAGCCATTTGAAAAATGAAAGTTATTTACGACCTCCAGGCTTACACATTCGCGCCATACGGCGGAATTGTCGCCATGTTCAACGAAAGCATCGCACGGTTCTCTGAAAAAAAGAACTTCAACGCCCTGCTCTATGCGCCGGCACGAATAGCAGGGCAACCGCCAGCCGCGCCCAATATACGAACAAGCCCATGGCGCGCTCTGCCCGGCCCATTACAACCTTACCGCTCTGCACGCGCCATCTATAAAATGGCGGATAAACTATACTGGACACTGGAAAGAGGTGATATATTCCACCCCACCTTTTACCCCGAACATTCAGAGCTGTTTAAACTGAAATCTGTTGTCAATGTGTATGACCTTACACATGAAAAAATCGAGAAACCCGACGACATGCCAGACCATACCGCCTTTAAACAGATCAAACGCAACGCCCTGCAGAAAGCCTCACGGATTATATGCATCTCAGAAACCACCAAAAACGACCTTTTCCAATTCTACAACATTAACCCCGATATCGTCCGCGTTGTTCACCTTGCCTGTAATCCAATATTCAGAATAATGGACGCCAATAGCACTGATAGCATTGTCAAAAAACTCCTTGGCAACAGCGAAAAACCATTTTTTCTATACATCGGCTCACGGCAGGCTTATAAAAATTTCGACCGCCTCCTCGAAGCATATCAACAATGGCCAATGAATAAAGATGTCAGCTTCGTCGTCATAGGAGGCGGCATGCCGTCAGCCGGAACCGGCAAAGGTGATGTGCGGTTCATCGGCTACGTGGACGATGCCGCACTTTGCGCGCTGTACAACAAGGCTCTGTTTTTTGCATATCCATCTCTTAACGAGGGATTCGGCATACCCCTGCTGGAGGCAATGGCTTCAAACTGCCCCGTTTGCGCGTCTGATATACCTGTTTTCCGCGAGATCGCTGGAAACGCCATTCACTATTTTGACCCCTATTCCGTTGACAGCATAATCTCCACGCTCGACAACACGGCCAATGAACATAAAAAACAGACATTACGCGAGGCACGCCAAAACTGCATCAAACAGTACTCATGGGATATCTGCGCGGAAAAAATATGGAAAATCTATGAAGAACTGGTTTAATCAGAAAACCATAAAATTAAAAACATGAATAGAACTCCAAAAATTTCAGTAGTAACAATAAGTTACAATCAGGGTCAGTATATCACCGACAATATCGAGTCAGTACTGGCTCAAAATTATCCGGATTTCGAACACATCATCGTTGACGGCGGTTCAAAAGACAATACGAAGGAAATATGCTCGCGCTATCCTCATGTGAAATTCATAGACGCTCCCGGCACCAGCCAGACGGAAGCGCTCAACATAGGATTTAAAGAGGCAAAAGGCGATATCATAGCATGGCTCAATTCCGACGATTATTACGAACCGAATATATTCCACAGAGTAACCGGCCTGCTGAATTCCGGCTGCGACACATTGATAATCACCGGCGACGCCAAGGTGGTTGACGCTGATAAAAAACTAATGTGGAACATGCGCGGCAAACCCGCCCCGTTCCACCGACTGCTGTTCCACGCCCGTCTCTATCGCATAGACGGCAGAATGTGCATGCCATGCCAGCCTGCCACATTCTTCCATAGGAAAATCCTCGATCAGTTGGGACCTTTGGTGGAAAATCTCAACTTCGGAATGGATTATGAATACTGGCTCAGAATGCTTGCCGCCGGATATAAATTCAAATACATACCCGAAATGTTCGCCAATTACCGCTACCACCTGTCATCAAAAACAGTAAAAGACGGTTACGACCGCTTCCTTTCGGAATGGTCCCGCATTTCCAAGCAATACTACAGCAAAATGCCGTTACATCGTAAAATATTGGCCGAGCTTAACTGGCTGATTCTACTTGCCGAAACATTCCTTTTCCATGCTTACAAAGCCCTCACTAGAATAGAAGCCGCCCCGGCGCCACCACATCAGGTTCCTGCCCTGACATACCCCCAAAACCCGCTCGTTTCCGTTATTATTCCCATGTTTAACTCCGGAAAATATATCACCGCCACAATACAGAGCGTTTTGAATCAAACATACCAGAACTATGAAATAATAATTGTTGATGACGGCTCGACAGACAATAGTCTGAAAATCGCCTCCGAATTCGCCGCTCGCCATAATGACAAAATCAAAATACTGCAACACGAAGGAGGCGCCAACCGCGGAGTCGCCGCCTCACGTAATCTTGCCATCAGCCGGGCAAAAGGCGAACTCATCGCATTCCTCGACGCCGATGACCTGTGGAATTCCGACAAAATTTACAAACAGGTGGAATTCATGAAGGCCCACCCCGAAGTAAGACTATCCTATTCACGGGCCACAGTGATAAGAGAAGGAAAAGGCGCCGACTTCATGCCCGGCGAAGAGATCATAGGCAATCCCCCGCCCCCTGACCCCAAAATCACCCTGTTTCAAGTTATCCTCGTACAGGTGAATTACATATTCTCCTCCGTAATGGTTTCCACCGGAGCCATACGCGCCATCGGCGGGTTCGTCGAAAACCTGCCGTTCCAATCAGAGGACCGCATAATGACCGCCATGATCTGCTCACGCTACCCGATAGCCATGTGCGATGAAATACTCTGCCAGTACCGCGCTCACAGCGAGAGCTACACCGCCAGCGTTGTCAGCGGACGCCTCCCTCCCGCCATCTTCTACGACATGCAGGTGCGTATCATGAAATGGCTGATAAACAGTGACATAAAAAAAGACTGGGCCCGCGATATCGCCTATCTTATTCTGCCAATCAGCTTCGTCCGCGCCACCTCTTGCACTTTGAATGTGAAAGTGCAAACCATTGTCTACCGCGATTTCATAACAAGCCTGCTCTATTTCCCCGGCATTCCCCTCAAAATGGCAGGAAGACTACTATCATTCCTATGCAAAGGAATTGCACACGGAAATCTGTTCTCACGCGCTTTGGACTTGATCTCCAGAACAGCTCCATATAAAGCAATTTTCGGCAGTAAACCGAAAAAAGAAAATCCGCCCGACTTAAACAAGGAAAAATAAATTATCATGAAAATAGCAGTATGGCACAATCTGCCGAGCGGCGGAGCAAAGCGGGCGCTTTACAACCAGACAAAAGAATTGCTGGCACGCGGTCATGAAATCGAGTGCTGGACCCTCGTCTGCAGTACAGAATCATACCTGCCCATGTCCAGCCTCGTACCAGTCCATGTCATTGACTACCCTCAGCCTTTTTCTTTAATGCACAAGTACATGCCGAAACTACTGGATCTTTTCCAGAAAGGTTTCTGCAGTATAACTTCACTCAAATCCATTTCGCGCCGATGCGCAAGACAAATCAATAATGGCGGCTTCGACATACTGTTTTCAGCCAATTGCAAATATCAGGCCGCTCCGCCTATCGCGAGATACACAGACCTGTCTTCCGTATTATACTCTCAGGAGCCATACCGCAAATTTTACGAACCCGGCCTCTGCGAACCATGGATTCAACTCAATGACCCGAAAATCAGGATGCCGAAAACAACAAGACCTGTCTTTCACGCAAAAAAACGAATGACGGAGGAACTTCGAAATGTAAGAGCTTTCGATAAAGTATTGGCAAACTCCGAGTACAGCAGAAACAAAATGAATAAGGTCTACGGCATTGAAACTGAAGTCTGCTATATGGGCATTGATACTGATTTCTTCCGTAATACGGGTGAAGAACGTGAATATTTTCTGCTTGGCGTCGGCGCCATCCAGCCCCACAAACGAATAGATCTCGCTATCGCCGCCGTCTCCATGCTGACTCAGCCGCGCCCGGTATTGTTATGGATCGGAAATATGTCATCTCCGGCATACACCGGCTATCTGCGCAAACTCGCCGCGTCACTCAATGTGGACTTCCGGCCTCTTGTCATGGCTTCAGACTCCGAACTGCTAAGCTATATGAGCCGCGCCACGTTGATGATTCATACCGCCAAATTCGAACCATTCGGCCTCGCTCCGCTTGAAGCAAGCGCGTGCGGCACGCCTGTCGTCGCCATCGCCGAAGGCGGCGCAAGGGAAACCATAAAACCCGGCATAAACGGCCTTCTCGTCGAATCAACAGAACCACAGGCTTTCGCCGATACTCTACAGTCACTTCTAAAAGACCGCCCGCTTATAAGACAAATGAGCATGAACGCACCGGCATACGTGGCCGAAAACTGGTCATGGACAAAAAGCGTGGACCAACTGGAAAAAATCCTGCAGAACTCTCTTCAAACACACCATTAATCCGGATATCGCGTAAAAATTACCGGAGTACGATGACTGTCCCGCGACGAAATACCCTCGAAGCTTCCGGCGTGTTGCCGTACCGGCCTATGTTGACACGTCCGCCATTCGGATCCGGCTCGTTGGAGTATGGACTGAGTGGATCGCCGGCATCCACGCAAGGACTTACTTGCGGATCGCTGTATATCCAGCAACTCCCGGTCCACCGCCCGTACTTCGACTTCAGGTGCACATCATACGGCTCGACTTCGCTGGCAAACAGCGGGTTGGTATTGATCATGCCACTTCCGTAGGACGGCATGTCGCTGTCGTATATCTCGTTCGTGTCGACATCGCAGTACGCCATCTTCAGCGAGCCGGCATCCTTGTAGATGTCGTAAGTCCAGCTCTGTATCGACCAGTTTTTCCAGAATATGCAGTTGGTTATGGCTAACGTGCCGGCGTTGTTGCCGATCCTTATTGCCTCGCCATAACCAGCCGTCGCCCGGTTGGTGAAGAACGTGCAGTTCTGGATCAAGTAATTCGCGGAACTGCCCCACAGGAACAGCGCCCCGCCTCCGTCAGTCGCGCCACCAGCTGTGTTGGCCACGAACGAACAGTTGCTGAATGTGCTGTTCACACTGCCCGCACGCGTGTCTATCGCCCCGCCATAATTCAACTGAGCGCTGTTGGCCAGGAAATCCGTCCGTTCGGCCATTACCCGCCCCTCGGTAAAGATAGCGCCGCCTCCGAACTTCGCCCAGTTATTCGAGAATACACAGTTGACGAGCAGCAGCAGCGATGACGCAGAACAGTTCCCTTGCTTGATCGCACCGCCATTATAATTCTGTGCCCGATTGGTATGAAAAGTGCAGGTGTCGAAGATATTCGTACAAACACCGCTCCCCCACAGGTACAGCGCTCCACCGCCGTTGCCGTAACTATCAGCCGCGCTGTTGCCTTTAAATGTGCAATTAGTGAATGTGTTCTGCATCCCGCCGGCTGTAGTATAAATCGCGCCGCCATTGTTGACCGTGGCGGCATTGTTAACGAATGCGCAATCCGCCGCCATGATCCGTCCGTCTGTGAAAATGTTGCCGGCATCTTTTGCCCAGTTGTTCGAGAATGTACAACCACTGAAATCCAGCAGAGAGTCCGCGGAACAGTTCGCCATCCGGATCGCCCCGGCTGTGCCGTTTGGAGCACGGTTGGTGTAGAAAGTGCAATTCCAGAACCTGCTGGTCATGGATGCCCAGAAGAAACACGCCCCGCCGCCATGGCCGCTATCTGCCGCGCTGTTGCCGGCGAACACGCAATTGCTAAATGTGTTCACCATCCCGCCGGCCTCAATAAAGATCGCACCGCCATTGTTGACCGTGGCAGCATTGTTAACGAATGCGCAGTCCGCTGCCACAACACGGCCGGCCGTGAGAATGTTACCGGCATCTATTGCCCAGTTGTTCGAGAATGTACAACCACTGAAATCCAGCAGAGAGTCCGCGGAACAGTTCGCCATTCGGATCGCCCCGGCTGTGCCGTTTGGAGCACAGTTGGTGTAGAAAGTACAATTCCAGAACCTGTTGGTCATTGATGCGTAGAAGAAACACGCCCCGCCGCCGTATGTGCCATTCACCGCACTGTTTCCGGCGAAGACACAGTTGCTGAACGTGTTGATCTGTCCGTCTACGGAGGAAAAGATAGATCCGCCATTATTGGCAATGGCGGCATTGTTAAAGAATGCACAGTCCGTGGCCGCGATGCGCCCAACCGTGAAAACGGCGCCCGCATGATTATTTGCCCAGTTGTTCGAGAATATGCAGCCGCTCAGCTTCAGCAGGGATCTCGCCGAACAGTTCGCCATCCTGATCGCTCCGCCACTGTAGCTCGGTGCCCGGTTGGTATAAAAAATGCAAGTGTAGAAAATATTCGTGCAAACGCCGCTTCCCGACAGTAACACCGCACCACCGCCGGCATCCCCTGCCTGGTTGCCAGTGAACACGCAATTGCTGAACGTGTTCACCACCCCGCCTGCGCTGCACTCGATGGCACCGCCGTTGTAAGTCGTAACAACATTGTTACTGAATATGCAGTTCCGAACTGTCAGCGATCCGGCTGTCGCGCGTAAACCAGCGCAACTCGAATAATTGCCGTTTACCACCGTCAATCCGTCAAGAACCGCTTCTCCACCTACGGTTTTCTTCAACACACGATTGGAAGAACCACCGTCTAGAATTGTCATATAGTTAGTCCAGTTACGCTGGCTCAGCAGGCTTTCCGTCGCGTTGAACCCGCCGTATATCCTATTACTGCTGATCTCCGTGCCATCCGCCGTCGGCGTAATGTACGTGCCCTCGGCAATCCAGAATTCACCGGTGGCTTTCTTCAAAGCATTGGACAAGCTTATATAAGCATCTGCCCATGAAGTGCCGTTGTTGGCGCCGGCTGTCGCATCCTTGTCAACATACACTAAGTCAGCCTGGGCTGACAAAACGACAAAGCAAAGGAAAAACCAGCCGGTAATTGCCGTGACCAGACAAAAAGAGACTACCTGCTTGCATCGCATTCGTATATTCACCTTTTATGATGGTTCAATAATAGCAAACATATGGGCTATTTAAAATGAAAACTTCCTTGAAATCTTTTCCTAACTTTCTTGCATTTGATTTGCAGGCATTTTTCAGCAGAAAATTAGTCCTCCGACGGCGGATGTCGGGGCTGCGAAAGTAAAAAAGCCAGCCGAGGTGGAGACGTCGCGCATCTGTCACGTTCCAAACTTCCAAATCACCGGATTATCATAATCGTTCCGGGCACGAATGTTTTTGAAGCCTGAACCGTATTGCCGTAAACACCAAGATTGGCACGACCACCGTTAGGTTCCGGCTCAAGCGAATAATCAGCGGCAGGATCACCAGCGTCCACGCACTTGCTTACTATATCATCATATCCCCACGCTCCGCGGCGGCTGGACTCCAGCACCCTACCGACAAATCCTGTCTATCCTCGCCCATCCGTCCTCATCCTGTCAAAAAATCTTCTTCCCTTCTCACATCCGCCTTAAAATACGTGTAATATTGCTTAACATCCGGCGGTTACACGCAATGCTATCACCCAGAAAACCGAGCATTATGAAAAGAAGCCCGGAAATGAGCAGGAGCGAGAAAAACGCAAGTGCGACAAAACTGCGTCCATCATAAATCAGTCTGTCAAATAAATAGTAAACACCCGCAAGAAAACCCAGAGAAATGGAAAAGGCGCCTAATCGCGCGAATGTTTTCAGCGATTCATACCTTATGTAAATACGAACCATATCAGCACCGCAACGGCTGACATACTGCGACATGGATGTCATGAGCCGCGATTCCCTCACCTTGTGATTCGTCTCAATCGGAATCTGCGCTATGGACTCCCTTTCCTTGCCAAGCGCGATTATCGTCTCAATGGTATGAGTATAATCAGTAACCAGATCAAGACGCGTCGCCGCTTCCCTCGAAAACGCGCGAAACCCGCTGGTCACATCACGCACCTCCGTTCCGGAAAGCCTGCGAACAACCCAACTGCCGAAACGCTGAAGCATTTTCTTGCGCAGTGAAAAATGATGAATGGTAACAATGTCCCGGACCCCTATCACAAAATCCGCTTCCCTGTTAAGTATCGGACGCACCAGCCTGATTATGTCATCACCTTTGTATTGTCCGTCACCGTCAGTGTTCACAATGATGTCCGCGCCAAGTCTTAATGATTCTTCCATGCCAGCCCTGAAAGCATGCGCCAGCCCCCTGTTAGCGGACAGAGAAATCACATGCTCCGCGCCATGCTCACGCGCTACTCTCACGGTATTATCAGAAGAACCATCATCTACAACCAGCCTTTCTATGACATCTACCCCCGGAATGCTCCGCGGTATGTCTTTCAAAGTCTGAACAATTGACTTCTCTTCATTAAGACACGGTATCTGAACAACAAGTTTCATTTGTCAGCTTTTTCCTTAATTGACCGGCTTTTCTCTATCGCTAAAAAGCAGGACAAAACTTCTAGAATCTATCCCATATCATGCTATTATCAAAGTCAGATTACGCATTGTACTGTAAGGAATCAATTAAAATAATGAGCAACACGCCTAAAGATAAGCATATAGCGTTGATTGGGCCAACATACCCTTACAAAGGGGGTATATCTCAATATTCCACCCTTTTCTTCCAGAATTTGAACAGACATTTCTCAGCAGAGATGCATACCTACAAAAGCCTCTATCCTTCCTGGCTGTTCACAGGCAAAAGCGAACCGGACCCCAGCTCTCAGGCAATGACCGCTGACGGTGCCATACACGATCTTTCTTTTCTCAATCCGTTTTCTTTCTACACGCTCGGACGCAAACTCCGGCACACAGCCTCTCATGTCGTCGCCGCGTGGTGGACAATCGCCTGGATGCCGCATCTCTGCCTGCTCGCGCTGGGATTAAACAAAAAAATACCGCTCATCTTCTGGTGTCTTAATGTCATGGACCACGAGAACCGCCCCGTTAAAAGATTGCTCACCAGATTCGTTCTGAAACAAACCAATCTTTTTCTTGCCGATAATATTCAGGATCAACGGCAAATATTAAAATGGGTACCAAACGCGCGTGTTGCCGTAAGCCCCTTGCCTCTTTTAAGCTCACCGGCAATAACAGAATCAAAAGCCCCCTCGCCTCTGCCGGCCAGAAAAAACAGCCAGACCAGACGTCTACTGTTCTTCGGGTTCGTGAGACCCTATAAAGGCCTGATGGATCTAATCAGGGCTCTGCCCGAAATTCTGAAATCACACCCCGTTGAACTCGTAATTGCCGGTGAATTCTGGTTGAACGCCAAGGATGAAATCACTGCCGAGCTGAATCACCTGCAAATCACCGGCCATGTGATAATTTTAGACCGTTATATTCCAAATGAAGAAATAGGGCCGATCTACCGTGACTGTGATCTTGTGATAATGCCTTACCGGAAGGCCGCCGGAAGCGGAATAGTCAATCTTGCTGTTGAACTTGAACGCCCGCTTGTGGTCACAAATACCGGTGCTCTGCCGGACAGCATCATCCCCGGCAAAACAGGATTAATTGCCGAACCATCCAATCCTTCAAGCCTCGCGGAAACAATTGTCAAAGCGCTTCAGACCCCTTTTAAGCCGGAAGATCTGGCGGAAGCACACCGGAAGCGCGCCTGCGGCTGGGATGATTTCATTGCGGCTCTGGCGACACTGCTCCAGTAACCCGCATTTCCCTGCCCTTCCACCATGCACGCCGTGTTTGTCTGAAATATTCAAACGGATGCAGGAGATATTTGCGTGCTTCCATCGGCACAAACAGGAACCAGTAGCAAAAAACAAACCTTCGTGTAAACATTCCGTGTTTTCGCGCCAGATACACCAGGTTGCGCGCTTTCATATAGTGCTTCCATAAACTCCCGCCCGTACTGCCGCTTACTTTATGAATAATACTGGCTTCTTCACACACACCAATCTGCCAAGGACCCAGACGCAAACAAACATCCACATCCTCATAATAGGCAAAAAACTCCTCATCAAAAAAAGGATCAGGAATTCTTTTCAAATTCAGCAATAATGCCGCACCGGAAAGAAACGGCAACGACCATGAAATCCTGCCAAAGAACCAGCCCGGCACCGTGCCGCCGTGAAACGTGAGCGCCAAAGCCGGAAAAAACAATGCGCCGGAATAAATTCTGGGTTTTCTCCTGGAAAAAACAACCTGCAGAGGCGATAAAACCGCCTTACCGCTCTTAACCGCTTCATCCACCATAGTGTTGAGACATGAAAAGTCATCCACCAGAATATCGTTATTCAACAACCATACGAAAGAAGAACCGCTGTTTCTGGCATAAGCTATCGCTGTGTTTGAAGCCCCGGCAAACCCAGTGTTTTTTTCGAGATGCTTTACCGTCACACGCGGAAACTCCAGCCCAAGCTCACGCAAAGAATCGGGCGGCATTCCATTGTTCACAACAAGAACATCGAATGTTTTGTAATGGAGTTTAAAAACAGAACCCACACACGCCATCGTGTCATTGATATTGCCCCAATGAATAACGGCAATGGTAACACGCGAAACAGGCGCTTCTCCCGGTTCTGCCATTATTCCTCCGGCTTGGGCGGGTTTTGCTTTATATATTCCAGCACGGGATTCACTTGATTTGTCGGCTGAGGATGTTCTTTCAGCAGGCGCTCGAGACCCGGCCCCTTGTAGTTAGCAGGCCAGGTAGTTGGATTATTCGGATCAATTCCAGCTGATTTCTCTTCGGGTGTAGGTTCATACTGTTTACGGGGCATGCTCAAAAGGTCCACACTCTCTTCACCCGGCTTGGCGGCACCCTGATCAGGAGGCGGCAACTTGCCGGCATCCTGAACCTGAACATTATCCGTACCGGGTTTATTAGCGGCTTCACCGGCCACCACAGGTGCTGAACTCACTCCCAATGTAAACTCATTGCCATCTTTACGGAAAATGACACGCTCTTTCTCTATGTCAACTTTGACAACTTCGTAGCCGCAAAATACCCCGCCTTCGGCCACCATCGATCCAACACCAGTTTCCTTTTTAACCAGTCCGGCTTTCGGTATGCCTTTGGCATCAAGCTGAGTGGCACATACCCGGAAAGGAACGTCTTCTTCTTTTACATGTTTAACGTTCATATCATATTGCGGCTGCTGCAGAACAACCGACTTCACGGTTCCGGTGTCAATAACGGGAATCTTAATACTGATTTCGGGCTTTTTAGCCTGATCCTTATCTTCGGCAGGGGCTTTTTGCGACCGCTTGGAACACCCAAAAACAACACAAAAACAGGCCAAAACCAATAAAACGTCACGAATAAAACTTTTCATAATTAAAATCTCCAATTTTCAAACTAACCTTAAAGTCTATAGTTTCCAGCACGCAAATTGTCAACAATAATAAAAGACACTTCTATTGATGTTTTATCTAAAAATGTGACATATTATACGCCTGTTACTTGCACAGGAAAGGATTCGAATGAAAATACTTGTCACCGGCGGCGCCGGCTATATAGGAAGCCATACCTGCATTGAACTTATATCGGCAGGACATGACGTTGTTATTCTGGACAACTTAATGAACAGTAAAGCCGAAGCTGTAAACAGAGTTTGCGAACTTTCCAACAAACAAATTCCTTTCTACAAAACTGATTTGCTTAACAAAACTGATGTCGAAAAAGTTTTCCAGACAGAAAAATTTGACGCAGTCATTCATTTTGCCGGACTCAAGGCAGTCGGCGAATCTGTAAGCATTCCTCTGAAATATTACCACAACAACATCACCGGCACACTGTATCTGTG
Source organism: Lentisphaerota bacterium (assembly GCA_041306605.1). Classification (GTDB taxonomy): domain Bacteria; phylum Verrucomicrobiota; class Kiritimatiellia; order UBA8416; family JAQBFJ01; genus JBFZFB01. The sequence goes on from JBFZFB010000089.1 coordinate 13,898, forward strand.
CGAGATTATGGCGAAACACAATGTTAAACAGCTCGTCTTCAGCTCATCGGCCACTGTCTACGGCGACCCGCACAAGGTGCCGATAATGGAAAACTTTCCGCTATCGGCAACAAATCCATACGGCCGCACAAAATTGATGATTGAAGAAATTCTGCGCGACTTATTTACAGCGGACAAAACATGGCGCATTTCACTGCTACGCTATTTCAATCCGGTCGGCGCGCACAGAAGCGGACGGATAGGCGAAGATCCGAATGGCATTCCGAACAACCTTGTGCCGTATATATCACAGGTTGCAATCGGCAAGCGTAAAGAGCTTTCGGTGTACGGGAATGATTATCCGACTCCGGACGGAACCGGTGTTCGTGATTATATTCATGTTGTAGATCTCGCGATTGGGCATGTTAAAGCGCTTGCAAAACTTGCGGAAGGGCCCGGTGTTTACACATATAATCTTGGTACCGGCAATGGTTACAGCGTGCTTGATATGGTAAAAGCATTTGAAAAAGCTTCCGGACGTCAGATTCCATATAAAATTACCGGCCGCCGCGCAGGTGACATCGCAACTTGCTATGCGGACCCGGCAAAAGCCCAAAAAGAGCTCGGCTGGACCGCCAAACTCGGCATTGATAAAATGTGCGAGGACACCTGGCGCTGGCAAAGCCAGAATGTTAACGGTTACGAATAACTCGAATAGGGAATATTTTTGACAGGATAAACATGATCAACAGAGATATAGGCATGACCAGCATCAGAGATAGCCGTTAAATCTCAAGGGGCTGTTGAAAAACTCAGAGATCGGAAGCCCGGAGAAAAATTGACTTCGCAGGATGCCCTACGATTGATTGTCTTTATCTGGGGCTTGTGTTCTGATCCCCCAGCTCGACAGGTTTGAGACAATTGCGGACTTTTTCAACAGCCACTTGAGGCGCGAGCTTTAGCGAGTCGCCTCAAAGGGCGTGTTCGGGCCGTTCTCGCCTTTCCTTTCAGAATAGCCAGACGATCCGGTTGTATTCACCCGACTCAATCGTCACATCCAGTCTTCCGCCCCGGACAAATCGCTCCACCCACAACAGTGGTAAGAACGCAAGGCACTGCGGCTGTGTCTGGAAGTGCCGCGAGAAGCGCTCTCCAGCCAGGCCGCCGAACGATCCCTTGGTGACCTTTCGATCCTCGATTGTGCTCGTCGCCAGATAGCATGCGGCGTACACGATTATCAAACCAAGGAACGCCAGCCCCGCGATTCTCTTCTTGTTCCATCTCATCATCTTGGTTGCCCGAACCATTTATTATTTTGACTTTTTTCCGTGATATTATGATATTGGACCGCAAAACACGGAAAATATTCCGGGTTCAATATCATCTTCTATTTGAGAATATTATGGCTGAAGGCTTGATACATTCAAGATAAAACAGCAGTAAAAAACAGCCGGGGAAAGCCCACGCTCTTGGCGGTCTTTGCGTCTTTGCGAGAGATATTTCCGAGTTTTTCAACAGCCACTCAAGGGAATAAATATTCCCCTTGAGATTTAACGAATTCTGCTCTTAATCCATCTTGCATATCCTGTCAATCCTGTCAAAAAACTTTCTCTTTTCCCCTTCTCTGCTCGGCATTCCTTTTACATGCCGAAAGGAACGGTTCCTGCATAGCCGAATGTTGCCGTCTTGAACCCTTCAGAACTCTGCATCATGTACCATGAGCCCGGAGGTTGTCCGAGATTACCGGCCGCGTCATAACAGCCGTAATCATCTCTGCCGTCACCGTCAAAGT
>JBFZFB010000090.1:0-12502 GCA_041306605.1 Lentisphaerota bacterium
GGGGCAGGCGGCAAGCCCATTGTCTTGCTCAAATACCAAGGAAATAGGCCATTATGGACCAGTTGACCCATCGCGGAAAGTTTAACGCACAAAAAAGGAAAGTTTGAATGCAACACGACAATTTACAACCAATTTATTGACATGATGATTTAATTAGGGTATATTAGTGGTTGTTAAACAAACCGCCAACCGATCGGCAGCAAGGTAAACCCATAATGAGCAAACCACTAAAAGTCCTGATGGTGGGAAAATCAGATGACGACGCAACGTTGATTATCCGGGAACTTGTCAAAGGCGGGTACGACCCGGAATTCATGAGGATTGAGTCAGCCGGAGGTTTCGAGAAGGCGCTAGATAGCAGGAAATGGGATCTTGTTCTCGCTGACTACAGCATGCCCGACTTCACCGGTTTGAAAGCTCTGGACATTCCATTCGTATTCGTCTCCGGGTTAGTCGGTGAAGACATGGTCGTGGAGGCCATGAAGGCGGGGGTCGGCGACTATTTCTTGAAGGATAATATTGCAAAGCTGATTCCGGCTGTCGAACGCGAACTCAAAGAGGTGCAAATCCGCCAAAAGAAGAGACAGATAGAGGAAGCGCTGGAGGAGAGCAACACGCGGTTCCGCCAGATGGTTGAAAATGTTCATGAGGCCTTCTTTCTATGCGAAAGAAAAAGCGATACACTGCTGTACATGAGTCCGGCGTTAACTGCTATGTTTGGCGTACCGGTCAATAAAGCCTTCGCCGACCGAACGCTCATTGAACGAGCTGTGCACCCTGCTGATTTGCCGCGGGTGAATTTTGTCCACCCCGACCGTTTTTATTCACAGTCGCTGGACGAAGAGTTCAGGGTTACTCTGTCCGTTGATGACACACTGCGATGGGTGCAGCTCCGCACGTTTCTTATCTGGGATGGTAAAGGAGAAGTTGTTCGTGTGGCCGGTCTCATTTCCGACATCACCGACCGCAAGATAGCGGAGGAAAATACGCGGGAGTCGGAAGTGCGCTACAGGATGTTGTTCGAAAGCGCCCAGGACGGTATCGCACTGGCCGATGCCGAAACCGGACGGTTTATGGACTGCAACACTGCCTTTTGCCGCATGGTGGAGAAACGAAAAGGAGAACTTGTGGGACAACTGCAGTTCGTTCTCCATTCCAAGGGGACAGACGCGGATGGACTTTCACAGACCTTCCAAATGCACCAAAATGTGGATATCGATCAGCCGCTGGAAGACGTGCTCTTGTCGTCGAGCGGCAAGCAGATTCCGGTTGAAATCCGGGCCAGCCACATTCAGATAAAAGGCCGCGACTTTCTTCTGGGCCTCTTCCGCGACATTACCGACCGCAAGAAGGCTGAAGAAGACCAGCGGCGGTCAGAGAAGACTCTTCTTGAAAACGAGTTGCGTTACCGGACATTGTTCGAGGATGCTTATGACGGTATCGCATTGGCCGATGTGGCGACCGGCCGGATCGTTGACTGCAACCTGGCGCTGTGTCGCCTGACAGGGAGGGAAAAAGAGGAACTGGTGGGCCAGCCACAGTCCATTCTTCATTCCCCGGAGGATCTCATCGGGGGGCTGTCTCCAGCCTTCCGTCAAGCCCGGGAGGGTGATCCCGGGCAGGCAATGGAAGACCGCCTCCTATCTAAAAGCGGAAAGATGGTGGATGTGGAAATCCGGGCCAGCCGCATCAAGATGAAAGACCGCGACTTTCTTCTGGGTATCTTCCGGGACATTACTGAACGCAAGCGTATGCAGGAACAACTCGTGCGTAGTGAGCGGATGAATGCTCTTGGCCTGATGGCCAGCGGGATTGCCCATGATTTTAATAATGCACTGATGCCTATTGTGGGTTTCAGCGAACTGTTAATATCGGATCCTTCTGTCATGGACAATAAAGAGGAAGCAAGAGGCATGGTTGAAGTAATCCTTGCAGCGGGCAAAGACGCCCGGCAGATCGTGCGGAGGATGAGCGAAGTCTACAAGAAGGATGATGCCGCCGAATGTGAAATGGTGAATCTTGCAAAGATTATTGAAAACTCCATATCCCTGACAATGCCGAAGTGGAAGGAGGAGATGAGCTCCCAAGGCGTTACCATTAATATAAAGAGGGGCTTCCATCCTGTTCCACTGATCAGGAATAATGCGAGTGAGCTCAGGGAGGTCATAACAAACCTGATCTTTAATGCAGTTGATGCAATGCCGGAGGGTGGAGTTATTACATTCCGTCTTCGATGCGAGAATGATCTTACCGTTGTTCTTGAAGTGATAGACACCGGAATAGGCATGAATGAGGAGACGCTTAAACGCTGTAAAGAGGCGTTTTTTACAACAAAAGGGGTGAATGGTTCCGGCCTGGGATTGGCAATGGTAAATGGTATCATCAATCGTCATGGCGGGACAATTGAGATAGAAAGCAGACCGGGCGCCGGCACAACAATACGAATCATGCTTCCTGTTACCGTTGAGACGGAAAACACGGAAAAAGTGTTGCAGAAAGAATCAGTACCTATTATTCCTCAGCGTATTCTGGTGATAGATGATGATAAACGTTCTCGAAATCTCCTTGATATTTTACTAAAGGCAGATGCTCATTATGTGGAAATGGCCGAAAACGGGCGTAAGGGAATCGATATGCTTCGGCAGGGGGAGTTTGATCTTCTCATCACTGACCGTGCCATGCCCGGAATGAGTGGCGATGAAGTCGCCAAAGAAGCGCATAGGCTTCAGCCCGGAATGCCGATCATTATGCTGACCGGTTTCGGTGATCTTATGAAGAAGGATGTCAAGTGTCCCGTCGGTGTAAGCCGGATTATGGGCAAGCCCGTGACGCCTAAAGATCTGAAGGCTGTAATAGCAAGCGTAATGCGCAAAGCAGGCGAAAAGCAGCAGAGCTGATTAACCGGGTATCTATATTAGCCATCCGAAGAAAATATTTTGACAGGATTACAGGATAATATTTTTTCAATGTTCAATCTTTTTCACCATGTTTCGCAGTTTTTACAGCGCCAACTCATCGAAAGAGCCTTTTTACGCTCTGTTTTCAATCTGCCCGATAAAGTCCCAGCAACAAACATTTCTAGTCATCACGTCATCCCATCATTCGATAGGACGGGTTCGACATGACAGGTTCAGTAGGGCTGGTCACGTTTTTCCTATTTAATCATATCCTGTTATCTTGTCTAATATCTTCAGCAAATGGCTTAATGCTTATGATTAACTGACAGGTTGCGGGGGTTTCCGGAAAATTCATGTAGTAAAACAGTTGGCTCTTACCGGAACTGTTCGATGTCGGCGCTTAGAAGCTCTCCGGCAATATCTTCCAGTGTTACTATTCCGACACAGTGATTCTGGTTGTTAACAACGGAAAAAAGATGTTCTTTGTTCTCAATCATCTTGCGGAGCGCTGTCATGAGTGTATCGCGCTGGTTGACGGTTTGAATCGCTTTCGCATTGGCCACGAGCATGGCGATCTCTTCTTTTGCTACAGGCACCGCCAGTTTAATGACAATGTAAGAAAATATATCTTTGACATCCGTTGTTCTGCTCACCGGATAACGCGTGTGTTTTGTCTGGCCAGCCATGGCAAGTATGGACTCCGGTGAATCGCCCGTGCGGATGAACCGGATACGCTCCGGCTTTATCATGGCCCGGTCAATCAGGGTGTGGCTCAGGCGTACGGCATTAACGATGATGTTTTCCTGCTCCAGCGTGATGGCCTTGCCGGATTTTGCCATGCTGGCCAGCGTCACAAGGTCAGCAGTTGTGATCTGCTCCGACTCATGCTCTTTCATCAGCTTTTTGAACATTATCTCGGTCACCCAGATGACGGGGCGCAATAATTTCGTGATAAATTCCAGAATAGGGCCGGTTGCCGGAGCGAGCTGTTTGCGGAATGTCACGCCGATAATTTTGGGCAGTATTTCGGTACCGAGCAGAATGACCACGGTGAACAGCACGGAGAATATCCAGATGTGTTCTCTTCCATAGAGATCGGCAAAAGCGCCGCCGGCCACCGTCGCGCCACCCGTATGGGCCACCGTGTTAAGGACAAGAATGGCGGTTATGGGGTGCGCGATATTGCGCTTCAATCGTCTCCACGCGTCGGCAGAGTGCGGATTTTTTACCTGAAGGCGATTCAGAGTGAGCGGGTTCAGACTCAACAGAAGCGCTTCTGCCAGAGAGCATAGAAAGGATACTATTATCGCTATGCTTGAGCTTATAATAAATATTGATGCCATTTTTGTTCGTCTCGTATTGTCAATTTTGTCCGTCAAGTTCCCTGTTTTTTGCGAGGCCGCTTGAAAGCTCTTGTTGGGCGCCGGTTAAGTCCGGTTGAGGAAGCAAGCTATCAAACGATGCTCGAATTTGTCAAGAAAGTAACCCTGCCGATGTCGGTATTGACACGACAATCACGGGGTAATACACTTTTTCAGTTGTTTCTTAATCAGTAAAAGGGAATGCTGTATGAAAATAAAAACTACATTGTTAAAAAACAGGCAGGCATGGAGCATGGATAACGGCATGCTGACTCTAACCATGCTGCATGGCGGCGGGCATATCGCGTCGCTGACCCTTAACGAAAAGCCGCGCGTTAACCCTATGTGGATCCCTGTATGGAAGATGATTGAACCGTGGGAATATAATCCCGGGAGAGACAAGTCCCGCTACGGACTGAAACTGATAGCTTCGATATGCGGCCATAATTTATGTCTCGGCTGGTTTGGCGATTCGTCTCCGGAAGAAACAAAAGCGGGAATGGATTGTCATGGCGAAGCGCCGGTTCGCCGATGGAAAATGCTGGGCAAAAAAGAAACCTGCTCCAGTTTGAGCATGACTTGCCGCTGTGAATTGCCTGTCGCGCAGATGAATGTAACGCGCACTTTGACCACAAAGAAAATGTCAGACACGATTCATGTGAAAGAGGTGGTGCGTAATTTATCACGACGGGATATACCGTTTACGATTTGTCAGCATGTCACAGTTGCCGCGCCGTTTCTTGAAAAGGGAGTCACGGTATTTGATATGTCGGCAGTGAAGGGGCATACTTTCCCCGGCAGATTCGGAAAAACACAGCGTCTTAAAGAAGACACGGCGTTTACCTGGCCGAAAGGGCCGGGCATCAAAAACCGCGTTGTTGATATGCGCATGATCGGCAATGAATACAAACACTCGGCGGATTTTTCCGCTCAGCTTATGAACCCGTCCCGGAAGGATGCGTGGTTTAGCGCGATCAATCCAAAGCTGGGTGTTCTTTTGTCGTATGTCTGGCGCAGGAGTGATTTTCCATGGCTCGGAAACTGGGAGGAGAATTGCGACAGGAAAACAAAGCCGTGGGGCGGCAAGTCGCTTACGCGCGGAATGGAATTTGCGAACACGCCGTTTCCTGTAGGGTTGAGAAGAGCTGTTGACATGGCGCGGTTTCAGGGACAGCCGACTTATCGCTGGCTACCGGCGCTCTGTCAGGAAACATTCGAATATGACATAATTCTGAAAGATGTTCCCGGATCAATAAAAGGAGTTAAAGATATCAAGCGGACCGGTAACGGATTCGCATTCAACTGGCTTTAGAGCGGTTGAAGAAATACTGTAGCCGGAGGGGTGTTGCGAATGACACATGGCTAAGAAAGTCGAAGCAGGAATAGCAGGCTATTTCGATGGAGACTGACGCAGGCCATGTGTCATGCAGTAGCCAAAACGGCCACAGTATTTTTGAAACTGCTCTAATAGTTATTATTGCCCAGTATAAGCGGCAATGATAAGACATGCGGCTTGGGATTATACCTTTTTTCACAGGCAAATAGGGGCTAATATTATTATCAATAAAATCTTGAAAAAATCATAGCTTCTGATATATACTATTACAACTACGGCATGATATATCAACTTACTGTTTTGGGGTAAAAACGGCTTGAAAGGAGATGGTTTATGAAACGGTCAAAACTAAACATGGTAATTGCAATAATTATGTTTGGAACAATATTACAGACATTGGGTGAAGATACATTAGCCCCACCATCGGAGGCTTTTGATGATGAAGGGAACCCCGTTTCGAACATGAAATCTCTCAACGTGGTTGAGCCGCGCCAGCCTATCCAGAGCCTGCCATGCATCATTACAAACCCGGGCGCCTATTATCTGACCAAAAACATGTCCGGCAGTTCAAGCAATGTGGGCATTCAGATAGAATGCGGTGACGTGCAAATTGATTTAAACGGCTTCGCGCTGATTGGCGCGACAGATTCAGGAGACGGTATACGCGTTATCGGTACCAATGAAAACATATCCATCAGGAACGGGTCCGTAAGGGAATGGAGTGGATTCGGCATCAACGCTCCCGGCGCAGATGACGGGACAGTGCAGGATATCAAGGCGAACAGAAACGGATTTGGTGGTATACGGTTCGGTGTCGGTGCCATGATCACAGCCTGCTCGGCATTCGGCAACGGCTATAAGGCCCCGTTACCGCCATCTTACAATGAACCAACCGTTGCGGATAGCGATTATGACGGCATGGACGATTGCTTTGAACAGATTATTATTGATGCTGATCCTAATGACGTGATTAATACAGTTGATGACGTTCAGTCGTATGATGATTATGACGGGGACGGCGCAAGCAACTGGCAGGAGTTTTCCCAGAATACCAGCCCTGTCGACAGTTCCAATGCCAACAGCGACGGGGACGGCATGGACGACAACTGGGAAATGCAGATAGTAACTAACAATCCAACTGACTCCATTACAAATGTAATGGATGTGCTTGAATACGATGATTATGATTCAGACGGTTCCGGGAATTTTTTTGAATTCATGAATGGCACCGATCCGACTGATCCCGACGATCTGGATAGCGATCAGGATGGCATGCGAGATGTGTTTGAAATGATGATTATCAGTGTCGAGGGAAGCAACTTGTACACCAGCGTTTATGATATTTACGGCTATGATGATTATGATCAGGACGGCGCATCAAACTGGGGTGAATATGACGCAGGCACAGATCCAACCGACTCAATGGATTTTCCTCCCATCTACGGCACGCAGGAAGAATACGCCGGCTATACCAATCCGCCGTCGGGCCCCATGTATGATAACTTTGTCGATCCTACAGATGAGCCGCAGGATGACGGTATTCGCGCCGGCGGATACGCGACCATCAAGGAATGCAAAGCGCGCGGCAACCGCGGTAGCGGCATCTACGCGGAGTATGGCAGTCGGGTTGTGGACAGTATTTCCGCCGGTAATGATACGGACGGAATACACGTAACCGATTACTGCAACGTTCTAAACTGCACTGCAGCAAGAAACAGGAAAGACGGCATTACTGTCGGCTCAAAGTGCAGGGTGCAGAACAATAACTGCGGCCAGAACGGCGATTACGCCATGATGAACTCCATGGCGCCAATGGGAGCGGGCATAAGAATACTGGGCAACGGCAATCGCGTAGAAGACAACAATGTGAGTGGAAACGCCTTGGGCATCGAAGTTGATGATGCTTACAATATGCAGTACGGCGGAACTGCCGGAATGTCGGGCGGCGGAAACCTGATTATAGGAAACAGTTGCGTTGACAACTGGGGCAAAGCGTTTGATCTTTCCAATGGTGATTACATGGGCGGTCAGATGTATGAGTATGATGTCTCAAACCCGGCTAACGCAACGAATGCAATGATGGATGCTGGTAATCCATTCTCCAACTTCAATTTCTAAAAAGAACTTTCTCTCTATTCAAGAAGATACGAATGAAGGTCATGTTGATATGCGGGAGCAGAAATCCCAATGGTCAGACTGCGCAGGCGGCTTCTGCCGTATTAAAAGGCCTGACAAAGGCGGGTGGCTCCGCCGAACAAGTGTTCCTGCCAGCCTGTAAGATGGAACACTGCCGCCAATGTGATGATAACGGATGGGGCACCTGCCGGAAGGAAGGACATTGCTCCATAAAAGATGACTTTGCCGGGCTTGTCGGCAAGATCAAACAAGCTGACGCTGTGATATTTGCCACGCCGGTTTATTATTCAGACATGAGTGAAAGTCTGCGCGCTTTTACGGATAGACTGCGCAGAATATGCACACATGAAAACGGAAACGCATCCGTGCGGGGAAAGCCGGTGATAGGACTGTGTGTAGCCGGCGGTGGAGGCGGCGGTGCTCCTGCCTGCTGTGTAAGCCTCGAGAAAGTAACGGCTATATGCGGATTTGATATTGTGGATATGATCCCGATCCGGCGGCAGAACCTTGCAACAAAATTGCCGGCGCTCGAACTGACCGGTCAATGGCTTGCAACCGGACCGCGATCTAAATAATAGCGGAAACGAAAAATCCGACGTTTTTCCTCGTATTTGCGGACACATTTGATAGAATTGCCGTCTAATGAAAACTTACATGTTTTTCATGATTTTGCTGACGTTTTACGCGGCAGGTCTTGTTGACAGTCGCGCTCAGGGCGACGTTCAAATCCGCAAAAGGGTTGTGGCGAGAAAAGGCGCGCAGGAAGAAGATAAAGACAAGGACAAGCTGATAGAAGAAACGCCGATCAAAGGGCCGGGTGACTTCTACATTCGCAAGAGGATTGTAAAAACCACCCGTATCCCGTTCGGGGAACACCGCGAGGGCACTATTGAGATCGGAGAAAAACCGCCGGATCTCATCGAAATAGGCGAAACACCTGCAGATGTTATTGAAATGAAAGAAAAACCGCCGGGTATTGTTGAAGTGGGAAAAGACCCGCCAAACCTGATAACAATAGAAAACGGCCGCACAAATACAATTGAGCTGGGAATTAAAAAGGACGAATCAGACGGAAAAGCAACGAATTGCGTGATTATTGTAAATACAAATTATGATGCCAATGCCGTTAATCAGGCAGAAGAACAACACGCCACTAACAGTGTACAAACTGAAGTAAAGAAATAGAAAACCACCCGAAACAGCTTCAGGCCGTTACAGGCACCGGAAGCACTGAAACATGCTTGCGTCCGTGCGGGCATGAAAAATGGACAATTCCGTCTATTTTAGCAAACAGAGTGTCATCTTTGCCGCGCCCGACATTTTTGCCGGGGTGAACTTTTGTTCCGCGTTGTCTGATAATAATTGAACCGCCGGTAACGACTTCTCCGCCGAAGGCTTTCACGCCAAGCCTTTTAGAAACACTGTCGCGCCCGTTTTTTGTTTTGCCGCCGCTTTTTACATGAGCCATATCTAATCTCCTAAAGCTTTACGTTCAAGAACGTATATTTCTCTCCGTATTTTCTGTTCCGGCCGGCTGTAAACATGGTGGCCGAGAACATTAAAATCGCGATCAATCCCGATATGGGCAAATCGCAGAGTGTGTACAGTGCCAGAAGTTATGAAAGAAGGCAAGGCAATAACGATTTTTCCGCGTTTTTTTAGGGCCAGCGCCATTTCACGCAGTGCATCCTTATATAAAGGAAGGAGATTATTCATGGTGGAACGGGCTTTATCGGCTGTGAAATTTCCCCTGATTGGCGGGCCAAGATGCGCTTCCGTGACGACACAATCGAGAGAAGAACGTCCCGTATGAGCGGATAAATTCCTGACATCCACCACAACCGGTGTGGATGAAAGTGATATGTTGTTGAAAACATTTTTTCCATACCATTCAACATTGTCGATGGTGGATTTCACGGCGATGGGATCTATATCACTGCCTGCCACGGGGTGGCCCAGCCGGGCGGCTTCCATCAGGATAGTGCCGTCTCCGCAGAAGGGGTCGTAAATCTGCTTCTCCCTTGAAACGCCGGCAAGGTTGATCATCATGCGCGCGAGTTTCGGCGGAAGAATTCCCGATGTCAGGTTTTTGGCCGGGCGCCGCATATCCAGTTTTTCAAAAGGCTTGAAGTCTGTCGCGTCAACGGTTTCGGCAAGATAAGCGGTGTTTTTGAGATTGATAAGGCACAGTTCGATGCCGCACTTTTTGGATTTCATGAGATCAAATACCGCGGCAGGCGGCAGGCATGGATAGGCGCTGTGCGCAAAGCTGGCGTAATTTGAAGATATTTCCTGTTCATCCAGAGTGCGCTTTATACTGCCGGAAAAACTGCGCGAGAGGTTCCGCGCAGCTTTGTCCGGCCAGCCGAACACACTGACACCGTATGTTATTTTGCCGGGCCTGTTTTCGCGGAGCAGGGCGGTAATTTTCTGAAGAAGCTTATCGTCCGGTTGCGGTTCTTCTATCTGATTCCTGTCGAAAGTCCAGATCAGACGCAAGAGACGGGGACTTCCGCCAAGTTGCTCAAAAACGGGTTTATGCGCGTCAAAAGAGGTATTGGCGGCAATGGCAAAGCCTGCAGAAGCCTTGATTTCACCGGATACTCCGTTCAAATCAAGCACGGTTTTCAGTTCTGCCAGTGATATTTCCGGGTGCAAACCAAGCTGATATAAAAATGTTTGATCATTTTCTTTCTTCATAAGTTGCAATAGTGTAGAGTAAGTTTTTTAATAATAAAAGGACGTATTGGAAATATCCCTTTATTTTACGTGGCGCATGGGGGGTGACCCTGATTTTTCGTTTGAAAAAACGCAGGGGCAAGAGGAATATGCGCTGTTGAGGACAGGATGACTACAGAACAAGGCAATGGCGGCGAAACGGATTCGCCTGTTGATAAAGAACTTATTCTCGAATTAAACTTTATTCCAGAGTGGGCCCGGAACCCGCCGGTACCGGGTTATTTCGATGAAGTCCGGGCAAAACCTGATCAGCGTGACCGCGGCGGTGACCGGCGGAGCGGCGGATTCAGGCGCAGAAATGACGAAGGGCGTTCAGGCGGCAGGCCGTCATCATCGGGTGGCGGTGACGCCCGGCGGCGGCCCGGCGGCGACAGACGCGCGGCAGGCAGGCAGGGGCCCCCGCCAGAGCGACTGCCTGTGCGGGTTAGTTTTATTCCCGACCAGAACCGGCTGTCGGTGGTAGCGCGGCGCATATTCACAACCAAGCGTTCTTATCCGCTGATGGACCTGGCACATCTTTTTCTCACAAAGCCAAACTCATGCCATGTGAAACTGGAAGTTGACGACTCCTCGAATATTCAATTGTATCAATGCAGTTTGTGCAGGATGTCTGCGTTGTCCCAGCCGGTATTAATAAGACACATTACCCGTGATCATCTTCTGGACTATTTTGACAAGGAAGAAACAATAGGCGATCCGGCGACAGGCCAGTTTGCCTGCGTGGCGCGGTGCGGTTTGAGCAAAACACTGCTCGGCCCGCCAAATCATCACAGTTATGCCGCCAAAGTTCAGGAAGTATACAGCATGCTTTACCCGGAGATGTCACTGGAAGAATATAAAAAGAATATAGAAATGATGCATGATCCTGAACTTATTGAGAAATGGAAGGAAGAAAGCCGGAAACAGACGGTTTACCACGCCAAAAGCGGCAAGGGTGTGGAGGGTAGCGGTCTGAAAATCCTGGCCGCTGAAGCCATCATGTTCAAGGAAGTAGCGCCTTTGCTGGTTAATAAGACACGGCGGTCAACACTGCCGGTGGAAGTTGCGCGTAAGATAGAAGAAAGCTCTCTTCTTGGCAGTGTCAGAGACGCGTGGGACAAAGAAGGCCGGTCTTTCATGACTTTATTGTTTGCGCTCCGGGCGGCCTTTAATCATATGGATTTATATTTATTCAAGGCCGGAAAAGGTTATTTCTTTGTTTCTGCAACGCGTCCATGTCCCCTCAATCCGGAACACGCGGTTGATTCCATTCGAGAAGTGCTGATGTACCTTCGGGAACATCCCGGTTGTACCCGTGAAGATCTGGTCAAGGGAGTCAAGCCGGGCGTCGCAATGGATTCTGCGGAAGCCGGCAAAGTTCTGTTGCCTTTAAGCTGGCTGATAGAAAAAGGACACATTATAGAATTTTTCAACGGTGCCCTTGCGGTTCCTCTTCAAGGCCGTCCTCAAAACAAGATCAGAAGACCGCTGAGACGGAATCGGAGAAATACGCGAAAAGAAGAATGAGATTTTTCGCTGACTGCAGTTATGAAAAAGCGCGCTCGTTTTATTATCAGCGGCCGTGTACAGGGTGTGTGTTTTCGAATGTACGCTTGTGAAGAAGCGAACCGGCTCGGCATAACCGGCTGGGTGCTGAACCTGACCGATGGTGATGTTGAAGTGGTTGCGGAAGGTGGAGAAGATGCGTTAGCGCGTTTTCTTGTGTGGTGCAGACACGGACCACCGTATGCAAAAGTGAGCGGGGTCAAGGAAGAGTATCAAGCCGCCACCGGAGAATTCAAAGATTTCAGAATCAACCCGCATTTTACGATTTGATCAATTTGCCACATACTATCTGCCCCCTCTAATGTTGACAGGGTCAGACCTAGAAACTAGAAATCTAAATCTTTAGCTGCCTTGTTTTGAAGGGTTCTGAATTTCTTTGCCAAAGATGTATCTTCCTTTAGTCTTAAGCGCAGAGATTTCCGCTGTTTGCCTACGGCTGATTCATGCTTGTATCCGCAATAGGGCATTAGCGCCCTTTGCGATGCTGA
>JBFZFB010000091.1:0-53635 GCA_041306605.1 Lentisphaerota bacterium
TGCACCAAATCTTGTCTTTAACAAGTAAAACAGTCCAAAACCGAGTAAAATGAACTTGAAACACATATGACGAAAACAGGTTTTGCATCACCATATAGGTTAACCATTTACAAACCGTGCAGAAAATATTTTGCACGGAATTGCCCCGGAAAAGCCTCGAAATTGCGGCTCATACGTTGGCATTTATATTCTCGTGCAAAATTCAGGACATATATTACCGTTTTTTTCATTTGTCCGCTCCTTGGATGATCGGCGTTTACTAGCTGGAATAAGATATATCAACCTGAGATCACATAGAAGGGCGTCAATAGACTTCTCTGATTCTACAAAGCTTTTCTGACACGATCCCAATCTTCTTTCTTCCACAGCAGATTTCCTGTGTTAAACAAATATCCTTTGTCGTGGGCAAATTCGCCAATTCCTTCAAATTTGACAGTACCAGTAACACTTTCTGCACTTTTGACCTTTTCCATATCTCCCGGAAGAATTGGACCATTCCATGCCGTGATTGTGTAATTTTTTCTGCCTTTTTTGCCTTTATAATCAAGGGGGGCGTAGTTTTTGTCTTTTTGGACAAACCCGCAAATATAAGCAGTTATTGGTTTGAACGAAGGTAAACTGTCAAATAGTTCTTCAGATTCTTGAGAGGAAAGGCTCCCTACATCCTGTCCGCGCTTAAGTACTTTGTCTTTAAAGACACTGATAGCCTTGAAAAACGCAAACAAATGATCTCTGCCAGTGCCAACCTTAACGAGAACATGAATGTCAGAATGATTGAATTGATCGCCGGGAATATCCAGCCAAATCCCATTCCATTTTGTTGTCTTTAGGCTGACGGTTATTCTGGGCGCACGATATTCGGCTTTTTCTTCGCGAATCATGTGAATATCCATTGGGAGATAGTCTTCCATCTTGCCTTTTTCGTGGCCGAGTTGAGATTCTATCTGCCATGTTTTCTTCATGAATAATGTAAATGCAAATTCCCCAAGATATCCTCGTGTCATGTCTGCCCATAATTGGCCTAGATCACGCTGGCGAGCCCCGCCATAGTCTGTTGCGGCAGTCTTATGCAAAATCTTAAGAGCATCTACACACATTTTCGTATAACCATTTTCGTCGATAAGTATGCTGTTCGGTAAAAGTCTTTCTTCCAGCCACATTTTCGGAGAACAATTGGGTGTAATCTCTCCGCCGATGGTTGCTTTTTCCAATATTTTCCCTGCCTCTTCATTTGAAAGCACAAATTCGTCCGCAATTCGCTTAATTACTTCGCACATAACATGCTCTCCTCTTTTGGACATAACTGAATAAATCTGGTTGTTCTTTCCATGACGGCTGAGAGTACTCGTATGGGATGCCGGCAAAGGTTTTTAGGATGGCAGTGAAAATTATTTCAGCCATTACTGGTGATACCGCCATTCCAATCTGCTTTCGGACACTTTCTTTTGATCCTTCGAAAACAAAGTTATCGGGAAAGGTTTGAAGTCTTGCACGTTCTCTATTTGTTAACGCTCTTGGCTCGGTCCAATGGTAGCCATGAGTACCTCCTCCTCCGCTCCCGGTTATTGTATAAGACGGTTTGTCCGGATGAAGTCTGCGATATATTTGACTCATTCTAACTTTTTCTACATTCAGCTTGAGATGTTGAGGCAAATCAGCACTCCACGCATTTTCGCCAGGCTTTGTCCGTTTTAGTCTTTCTATTACGGCAGATGATTGCGCAGTTTTCTCATTGTTTGGTGCATTCGCGGCTATGGGGGGATTCTCAATCGCATATCTTGCCGTTATAGGATGGTTTTGTGTCGTGGGTTTAGGGACGCGAAATGTTAGATTGTACAGGTTATCGATCCCGACTATAATGATTCGATGTCTGGCTTGCGGAATGCCATAATCTTCAAATTTATATAGATGCACGGTAAGATTATAGCCATTACCTGCTCCACGAAGATCGGAGAGGATCTTTCGCAAAGCTCGTCCTTCATTAGCACTAGCAATACCACCGACATTCTCGGCAATAAAAAACTTTGGCTTGAAATATTCAAGAACTTGAACGCCGTATGAATACAAAGGGCCAAATGTGCCGTTAAACCCTTTTTGTTCGCCAACTAAGCTATAGTCATTACAAGGGAAGCCATAGGCGAAGGCATCAATTGGAGGCAATTCTTTTATATCAAGATTTCTTATGTCTTTACATATGACACTCTCGGGATTGTCAGGACAGATATTCCGAATATAAGTACGGCAAGTATCTTCGTCATAATCATTAGCCCATGAATGTTTAAATTCGTATTTCCCAATGTATGATGACATGTGAGAACGCAATGCTCCCAATGCAATGCCACCAGGCCCGCAAAAGAGTTCGCCGAGTCGGAAAACTATGTTTTTCTGCAATCTGGCAGGGTTTTCCTTAACCTTTGAACTACTTTTAACTGATCTTTTGTTTCGCACTCCCATATGATTGCATATCCCCAATCCATCGCTTTTAGTCAAGGGCAAACTCACTTCGCTCGGTTGCTTTCAGGCGGGGATGACTGCGAAGTATAGCCCTGTTATTATTCTTCAAGGGTAACCTCGCTTTGCTCGGTTGCTTTCAGACGTGGATGACTGCGAAGTATAGCCCTGTTATTATTCTTACATGCTACCCCAATCGAGCTATCCATCCTCATTTGTCGAACCTACTGTATTCTTCTGCTTGAACCAAAGCAACTTCTTTTTTTCACTCTTTTCGGAACCCAAAAGCCATCTGCTCAGCCATAACCGGAACCGAAAATTCAATCTATGGAACCTCAACCGGTTGCTCGCCTCTCAATCTGTCCCTGGCAAGATCATAAACCAATCCAGCCTCTTTACTCCAAATGCGGATCAGTAGCATCTTCGTCGATCCGCAACTCGGACAACACACGGCCTGGACTTGAGGAGCATGATTTGACGAACAGTACGCCTGCTGTTGACGAGACGGCATGCCTGCATGGCAGGAGTATATAGCGGGTACATCCCCTGATAACGGCAACTCCGTTTTTGCCATTATGGACACATCAAATGTTCTGACAAATGGTCTTGTGATCTATTGGATGAGTGTTACCGGAAAATATTACACCATTGCAGAGTCCACGAATCTGTTTCTGGGTTTCTCTCCGTTAACCAGTGGAATACCTGCAACCCCGCCGGGAAACGTATACACCAGCCCAATTGTCAGCCCCGGCCACTGGTATTACCGTATAAAAGTGGATCAATAAATATCCGGTTTATTCTCTTGGGCTGTATAGGGCGTTGACGATGCCGAAGGCCATCATGCCGCCCGCTATCACCACGCATGTGGCAACTGTCCGCCATAAGGTGTCTTTCTGTGTAAAATCCCATATCGCGAGTATGCACGCGATAACACTTGCGATAATGCATAAAGTAATTACCGTGAAAGACAAAGTTTTTACCTTGTTGGGGTTGATTAATCCGCGTTGTTTGCGTTTTGGCATCATTGGTGGTTGAAATGTTTCTGTCATAATTGTTTCATCCTTTCAATAGGCAAGATATGACTCTCAAGCCGGGGAAACAAGCAGTAAATATTATAAAGAAGTAGAAGAGAAGACAGAAGTTAAGAATTGAGGGTAAGAGGACGGGAAGTCTGACGGGATGACAAGATGCGAAGAGATGGGGTAAGACAGGATGGTTCAAGAAATCCGGATTAAAATATCGCGGATTTTTTGAATGGTTTTCCTGATGGGGAAAGGAATAATGGAAAACGATAAAACATTAGCTGGTTATCTGTCTGAATATTTGACAGTATTTTCTGGAAATATCTGAATAAATACGCGTGTTTTTAAAAGAAGGAGATGTATGAAGTTGTGGGGAATCTACAAGAGATTTCCTTATTTGGAATACAGACACCGGCTTGTGGCAAATCTGCCTCAAAACGCGTCTCTCCTTGAAGTGGGATCTTCTTCGTGTGACAGGGCTAAGCTGTTCAAATTCATGCGGCCTGATTTGAATGTGTATGCCACGGACGTTAAAGATTTTTCAGCATCGGCAGGTAGTGAGATATCTTTCTTTATGGCTGATATAACCAAAGGCCTGCCGGAAGAGTTTGAAAACAAGTTTGACTGTGTTACCGCGATGCATGTTTTTGAACATCTCGCGCCGCGTGATTATGACAGCGCCATTGACGCTATCAAGAAGGTTCTGAAACAGGGAGGCACGTGGTATATCGAGACGCCGGGCATACGGTCTTTGTTTTTTCCGTCATTTTCTCTAGGGCGGAAGCAGTTTCATTGCCCGTTGAATTTTTATGATGATCCGAGTCATGTCAGGCCTTTTTCCAAATGCGGCCTGTATTTTCTGTTGAAGGATCACGGGTTTGAAGTAAAGCGCACGGGAACAGCCCGTAACATGCTGTTTTTGTTGAGTTCTCCTCTGCTGGTGCTGGCGGGGATTTTGTTTTGCAGAAGGTTATGGCTGGCGATAGGGCTTTGTAATTTATTCGGCTGGTCCGTGTTCGGGCATGGGGTGATGTTGCGAAAAGAAAGAAACAGTAGTTCTGATGTTGGTGTTTCTTGACATGGCAAAGGTGTTTTGATAAGTAATGCACTCCTATGGGACAACAGTTAAGAATTTTAAGAAAGCGAAGACGGCGTAAGGGGAGAATCAAGCGTTTGAGAGCCCGCCTTGCGGAGAGCAAGAAGAAGGCTAGTGCAAAGGCTTAACGGCATATCGCATTTGATTTTCGGGTTTGTGCTGTATTCTTTCTGATTTACGTATATTTAACGGCATGCGCGTTTATTGTGTATGGCGATTTTTGCGTTTCTTTGCATCCTCACAAGGCCGGTTCTGAAGACAGCCGTGTTTTTAAAGCGCGTTTTGAACTGTTCTTGTGTCATAGCCAGACACTGGTCAGGGTCGGGCATTTCTTTTCCGCGTAATTCCGGCATTATATTTGTGTCGTTTTCTGGATTTTTGGGGCATACGGCGGTGCAGAAATCACAGCCGAATAATGCTTCGCCCATTAGCGGCTGTATATCGGAGGGGATATCTTCCTTGTGTTCTATTGTAAGGTAAGAGAGACATTTCCGGGCGTCTATGGTGCCGTCGGATTGAATGGCTCCGGTAGGGCAGGCTTTAACGCAGAGAGCGCAGTTGCCGCATTGTTGTGCAATTTGCCCGGAAGGAGAGAGTTCCGCATCGGTCAGCAATATTCCAAGCAGGATGCAGCAGCCGTGGGAGGGGTTGACTATTTGTCCTTGTTTTCCGCGCCAGCCTATTCCGGCACGGATGGCCCATTCTCTTTCCAGAATCGGGAAAGAGTCTACACATGCGCGGGTGATTGTTGCAGGGGTTTTGCCGGCGATGAATTCAGCGAGTTTCGTGAGTTTTGTTGTGATGACGGTGTGATAATCGGTATTGCGCGCGAAGCATGAGAAGCCTTTGCCGGGCTGTTTGTTTGCCGGGTATCGCGCGGCGGTTACGATGACGGATTTTATTCCCGGAACGGCATTGCGCGGGTCGGCGCGGAGATCCAGGTTGCGGGAGAGATAATTCATGCCAGCTGAATTTCCGCTTGCGATCCATTTGTTGAAAATTTCCATCGTTTCTGATGGGCCTGCTTTTGCGATGCCGGTGGTGGCGAATCCCAGTTTCAGCGCGTGGTCGATTATTTCCTGTTCAAGGCGCATGATAAATGAAGTCCAGTGTTTGTTTGAAACAAGATGTCAGGTTTTGTCGAGCAATGTTATGATTCTTTTTGCGATCTGGTCTGGTGTCAGGTTTGTTGTGTCAATCTGGCATGGAATGGTGTTGTAAGCGTTACGCCGTGAATCGAGCAGGCTTTTTATTTTGTTCAATTTATCTTCGTTATTCCCTGCGAGAAGAGGGCGGCTGTTGTTGTCGAGCAGTCGTTTGAGTATTGTTTCCGGTCCGGCGTTCAGGCAGACAACGAATCCGGTTTTGGAATAATTGCTGATATTTTCCGGGTCGAGCACGATTCCGCCTCCGGTAGCGATGACGAGGTTGCTTTGCTGGGATAATTCCAGAGCCAGTGCTTTTTCCATTGAGCGGAACCGTGGTTCGCCGTCCTGCTCGAAGATGTCAGAGATGGACTTATGTTCACGTTGCTGGATGATGTCATCCATGTCGAGGAACGTCATATTAAGTTCTTGTGCCAGTTTTTTGCCGACGGTTGTTTTGCCTGTTCCCATAAAGCCGGCCAGGACGATATTAATTTTGGTTTTCACGGTTATATTTATACATGTTTCCGTTGTTGCTGGACAAGTATGTTTTGCGGTAGAGTAACCAAAGATGAGGATTACGTGTATATTTTTATTCATTCTGGCGGTTACCGCGCGGTGCGGACTGGCTATTGGCCCGCATGAGGTATTATTACTGGCCAATGGGCAGTCGGTGGATTCTGTTGAGATAGCCAAGGAATATATGAAACTGCGTAATATTCCTGAGCAGAACATGGTGCGTTTGGATTTGCCTGTGTTTAAGGATGATTCGTGCAACGGGATAACCACTAATGAATTCACTGCGTATATATGGGAGCCGGCGGTCAGGGCGATGAAGGAGCGCGGGCTGGAAGATCATATACTTGCCTGGGTTTATTCTGTTGGTTTCCCGATTATTGTAGCGACAGAGCCGTCCGTTTCAGTGCAGGGCTTGACCTTCATGCGCAACAATCTGCCGTCCGGTGATGAGATAAGGAGAGGTGTTTACAATTCGGTTCTTTTTGGCGGGCCGCATGGCTGGGATGATGTTTCGCATTATTCGCAGACGTTTGATGTTTACAAGCAGTGGCTTGGCGATGAGATGCCTTTGCCCAGTATGATGCTGGGTTATACCGGTGCAGGCGGTAGCACGAAAGAAGCTGTGCTGGCGTATCTGGTGCGCGGGGTGGAGGCTGATGGCCGGAGGCCGGCGGGTACAGTGTATTTTGTTACCAGTGATGATGTCCGTTCCAAGTGCAGGGAATGGCAGTTTAACAACGCGGTAAAGGAGCTTAAATCACTGGGGGTTAAAGCTGTTATTGTTCCGAAGTTTCCAGCGGGAGCGGATGATGTTATGGGGTTGATGATGGGGGCGGCAATAGTGACGCCGCAACGGGTGGCGGGTTATTTGCCGGGATGCATGGCGGAGCATTTGACCAGCGCGGCCGGTGTTTTCAAGGATGGCGGCCAGACCAAGCTTACGGCGTGGCTGGAAGCAGGCGCCACGGCATCCGCCGGAACAGTGACAGAGCCGTTTTCGATTTGGGCAAAGTTTCCCAACGCGCGTTTTTTCACTCACTACGCGTCAGGCTGTTCAATGATAGAGAGTTTTTTTCAGTCGGTTATGTGTCCTTTGCAGATTCTTTTCGTTGGAGAGCCGCTTGCCCAGCCGTGGGTTTTGCGTGATGAGGCGGTATTGAGCGGTATTGACGATGATGCGGTATCGGGGGTTTTGAAGCTAAAAGCGGTTGTTAAGGGTGAGAGTAACGGGTATTACAGTAGATACATGTTTCTACTGGACGGCCGGCGTATCGGGGTGGTGTCATCTATTACCGGGCGCGAGAGTGAGGTTTTTCAATTTGATTCAACGGCTTTTAAGAATGGCGAACATTTATTGCGGGTGGTGGCTTACCGGGCTGGTTTGGTGAGGATACAGGTTTTTGACGAGAAGAAAATTGTTATTCGCAACGGCAATTGATTATGAAAAAGTGTGTATTTTTTGACAGGGATGGCGTGGTTAACAGGTCGCCCGGTCCGGGTTATGTCGAGCGCTGGGCTGATTTTAAATTAATGCCGGAATTTGTGGACGTGCTTGGCAAGGTCACGGAATTGGGTTATGGGGCGGTTGTGGTGACGAATCAGCGCGGTGTAAAGCTGGGTGTTGTGAGTGAAGCGGCGCTGTCTGATATGCATGATAATCTGAAGAAGGTGCTACGTGAAAAGCATGGTTTAAAACTGCTTGATATCATGGTTTGTCCGCATGATGATAATGAATGTGACTGCCGCAAGCCTAAGCCGGGTATGCTGCTTGAAGCCGCGCGGAAGCATGGGATTGACTTGAAGGCATCCTGGATGATAGGAGATGGAGTCAGGGATGTTGAAGCTGGCCGGCGCGCAGGGTGCAGAACTGTTTTTATAGGCACTCGTGATAAAGGCGCTGATGCTGATTATTGCGTTGCCGACATGGCGGAACTGGTTGAGAAAATAGAGAATATACTGGGTTAGAATTAAGCCATTTACAGAAGAAATTAGACCCTCGTGTACTCCCCTCAGGTCCATAGGACCTTCCGGGTCCGAGGACGGGTTTGAGGACAGACAGGATAACCCTCAGGGCCGGAGCTCTTCCGGGTCCGAGGACAGGATATGATGATTAGATAGGGGAAACGGGACCAGTCTTATCATGTTAATCTTTTGGGACAGAAAGCCAAAGGGATGGAATATAAGGACATAACTGAAAAGATCATAGGTTGTGCTCAAAAGGTTTATAATGAAATGGGCTTTGGCTTTCTGAAATCTGTATACGAGATATTTATTGCTGAAACTTTATAGGGCAGGACTGAAAACAGAATGCCAGAAGGCTCTTTCGGTAAGTTATGAGGAAAAGATGGTCAAAGCACATTAGATTCAGTTGGTCAACTACCTTGTTGCAACTGGCATACCGGTTGGTTTATTAATTAACTTTGGAGTTGCCAAAGTTGAGGTGAAACGAAAAGTCAGACAGTTGACCAACTGTGAAGAGGTGGATTTACAGGATAAAAACAAATTATCCTGTTATCCTGTCTAAATATTTGAAAATATTTTCTTCGGATGGCTAAATAGATACGGTTAGAATTAGTAAATACAGGAGGATTGATAATGCCTATTTCTGTGGTTACCGGCGGTGCCGGTTTTTTGGGTTCTCATTTGTGTGACAGACTGCTTGCCGAGGGGCATAATGTTATTTGCATGGACAACCTGATTACCGGCAATGTTGCCAATATTGAACATTTGGCGGGGAACGAAATGTTCCGGTTCATCAAGTATGATGTGACGGAATATATTTATTTACCGGGCCAGGTTGACTTTGTTTTCCACTTCGCTTCTCCGGCGAGTCCAATTGATTATCTTGAACTGCCGATACAGACTTTGAAGGTAGGGGCGCTTGGTACGCATAAGGCACTGGGTCTTGCCCGCGCCAAGGGGGCCAAATTTCTTATTGCTTCGACTTCGGAGATATACGGGGACCCTCTGGTTCATCCTCAGACGGAATCATACTGGGGGAATGTTAATCCGATCGGGCCGCGCGGCGTTTATGATGAGGCCAAGCGTTTTGCGGAAGCTATGACGATGGCGTATCATCGCTTTCATGGTGTGGACACGAAGATAGTTCGTATTTTCAATACTTACGGGCCGCGCATGAGGGCCAAGGACGGGCGCGCGGTGCCGGCGTTTATTTCGCAGGCGCTGGAAGGTGAGCCTATAACGGTTTTTGGTGACGGCGGTCAGACGCGAAGTTTCTGTTATGTTTCAGATCTTATAGACGGCATTTACCGGCTTGCGGTGAGCAAGGAATCAGGGCCGATAAATATAGGGAATCCGAATGAAATGACGGTGTTACAGCTTGCCCGCAAGGTGGTTGAGTTAACTGGCGGCAAGTCTAAAATAATTTTCAAGGATTTACCGGTAGATGATCCTAAAGTCCGTCAGCCCAACATAGATCTTGCGATAAAGTGCCTGGGATGGAGACCTAAAGTGAGTCTTGATGAAGGCCTGCCGAAAGTCATCGAATATTTCAAGCTTGTTCGGGGAAATCCTTGTCGCTGATATCTTCGTCTTCAGGCTCGACTGTGGTGGCGGAAACGAGTTTATCGCCCTCATCGAGATTGATGAGCCTCACGCCTTGCGTTGCGCGGCCTATTACTCTGATGTCGCTGACTGCCATACGGATCATTTTTCCGTTTGCGGTTATTAGCATTAGCGCGTCTTTTTCTTTTACAGAATGTGCGCCTACCACCAGGCCGTTGCGCTCGGAAGTTCGTATGGCAATCACGCCGCTTCCACCGCGGCCTTGAACGCGGTATTCATCAAACACCGTGCGTTTGCCATAGCCGTTTTCGGTGCAGATGAGAAGAGTTGCCTGGTCATTGACGATTTCAAGGCCGTCAATTGAATCGTTCTTGGAAAGTTTTATGCCTCTTACGCCTCTTGTGGCGCGCCCCTGATCGCGGACCGCTTCTTCGTCAAATCTTATGCTTTTGCCTTCTCTGGTGATCAGCATGATTTCATCTTTGCCGGTTGTCATTTTGACGCCTATCAGGAGGTCGTTTTCATCTATGTTAATGGCGATGATTCCGCCGGCGCGCGGGTTGCTGTATTCGGTCAGATTGGTTTTCTTTACAACGCCCTTTGCTGTAGCCATGAACAGATGTTTGTCGTCGGTAAACTCACGCACTTTGATTAAGGAGGCTATTTTTTCGTCCGACTGAATATTCAGCAGATTGACAATGGCTTTGCCTTTGGATGTTCTGCTTGCTTCGGGGATTTCGTAAACTTTTGTCCAGTAAAGTCTGCCTTTTTGGGTGAAAAAGAGGAGAGAGTCGTGAGTATTGGCTATGAAAAGGTCTTCAACATAATCTTCTTCACGGGTGGCCATGCCGGACACGCCTTTTCCGCCTCTTCTCTGGGCTTTATAGGTGTCCATTGGCACGCGTTTGATATAACCGGCATGGCTGATTGTTATGATGCACCCGCGATCGGCGACCAGGTCTTCGATGTTAATTTCACCTTCTTCGGGCATTATATCGGTTCTGCGTCTATCGTTGTATTTTTCCTTCAGTTCGATAATTTCCTGTTTGGCGATTCCGTAGATTTTATGTTCGTTGGAAAGCAGATCTTTGAGGTATGAGATATGTTTGATCAGTGCGAGGTATTCTTCTTCCACTCTGTTTCTTTCGAGGTTGGTCAGCTGGTATAGTCTCATTTCCAGAATGGCGTTGGCTTGAATTTCGCTTAGTTTGAAGCGGGACATTAATTTGAGCCGGGCGTCATCCCTGCCTTTTGCTTCACGAATGGTTTTCACGATGGCCTCGATATTGTCGAGGGCTATTTTAAATCCTTCAAGGATGTGCGCGCGTGCTTCTGCTTTTGACAGCTCAAATTTTGTGCGGCGTGTTATGACGATGAATCTATGTCTTACGAAGCAGCTGATTAGGTCTTTCAGATTCATGACGCGAGGGCGTTTGTCGTCCAATGCCAGCATGATGGCGCCAAAGGTTGTTTCAAGCTGGGTGTGTTTGTAGATATTGTTCAGAATTACTTTTGGTGGTGGTGCGCCCCGTTTCAGTTCGATGACGATGCGCATTCCGTCCTTGTTGGATTCATCACGTATATCTGAAATGCCTTCAATTTCCTTGTTATTGACAAGGTTTGCGATGTTTTCTATCAGTGATGCCTTGTTTACGATGTAGGGAATTTCCGTGATAATGATGGTTTCCCTGCCTTCTTTTACTTCGTCAATAAAAGCTCTGCCCCTTACTTTCAGCTGGCCGCGGCCTGTTCTGTACATGCTTTCAATGGCCTTGGTTCCGCAAATTATTCCGCCGGTCGGGAAGTCCGGGCCTTTAATATGTGTCATTAATTCTTCTATTTTAACGTTAGGATTGTCGATGTAAGCGACAACAGCGTCAATAAGTTCGCCAAGATTGTGAGGCGGGATATTTGTGGCCATGCCGACGGCGATACCGGTTGAGCCGTTCAGCAGAAGGTTGGGCAGTTTTGCGGGAAGAACTGTCGGTTCCTTTTCTTTTTCATCGTAGTTTGGTATGAAATCAACTGTGTCCTTGTCTATATCGGCCAGCATTTCTTCGGCGATTTTTTCCATGCGTATTTCCGTGTAACGCATTGCCGCAGGCGGATCGCCGTCGACCGAACCGAAGTTTCCCTGTCCGTCTACAAGGGTGTATCGCATTGAAAATTCCTGTGCCATGCGGACGATAGTGTCATAGATTGCCTGGTCGCCGTGGGGGTGGTATTTGCCCATTACATCGCCGACGATACGCGCGGATTTAAGGTATGGCCTGTTGTGCAGATTGTTGTCCTCGTGCATGGTATACAGAGATCTGCGGTGAACGGGCTTCATGCCGTCTCTGGCGTCGGGTAGGGCGCGTCCGACAATGACGCTCATCGAATAATCGATATACGATGAGCTCATCTCGTTTTCTATAAGAATATCTTCTGTTTTAGAAACGGGCTTTTCTTCTATGTTTTTCTTCTCTTCCATATTAAATATCCAGATTCCTTACGTTCAACGCGTTGTCTTCTATGAATTTTCTGCGCGGTTCAACTTCGTCGCCCATCAAAATGGTGAACATTTCATCGGCTCTTGTCGCGTCGGAGAGGGTGACTCTGAGAAGTCGGCGTTCTCCGGGATCCATTGTTGTTTCGTACAATTGTTCCGCGTTCATTTCGCCCAGACCTTTGTATCGGGAGATAGAGACGCCTTTATTGCCGATTTCGCGGACAATATCCAGAAGCTGTTTCAGTGAAAAGACCGGTATATTGACTTTTTCGCCATAGCTTGCCTTGAAAAGTTCTTTGGGGCTATGCTCGTATTGTTCGATTTTGAAGCCTTTTTTCTCAAGAGAATTCATTATTTTTACCAGCAGATCGTTTACGTGGAGTTCGACTGATTTTATATATGTTTTCTGGTTGATGCCGTTTTCCTCGATTCCGTCGGAGATTAATTCCATTTGCTCTCCTCTGCGCAGAGATAGTTCCTCGTTTATTTCTTTCAGTTCGGCATCGTTTCGGGCGAATCGTTTTTCGATTTTGTCGTCATCATGGATAAATACCTGATATTTGGGGAATTTGCCGGTTGCCGGGTCGCGTTGATCCAGCATGTCTTTGAGGGGAATGCCTCTTTGCGCGAGGTTTTTGCTTAACTGTTCGAGGTGTTGAACTGTTTCAAGTACGGAAAGTGTTTTGCTTTCGGATGTTTTTTCATCACCGGGCATGGTGATTTCGACGTTATTGACGCCGAGTTCCAGGAGTTTTCTGTTTTTTTGTTCATCTGTTTCGACATATTCTTCCTTGCCTTTGCGCGTGAACTTGTAAAGCGGCGGCTGAGCCAGATAAATGTAGCCATGTTCAATCAGTTGGGGCATTTGTCTGTAGAAAAATGTCAGCAGTAGTGTGCGGATATGCGCTCCGTCGACATCGGCATCGGTCATTATTATGATTTTGTGATAGCGTGTTTTGGCGATATCGAACTCATCCCTGCCGATTCCGGCTCCGATTGCGGTGACTATGGTCCGGATTTCGTTGTTGTTAAGCATTTTGTCTATGCGTGCTTTTTCAACGTTTATGATTTTGCCGCGAAGGGGGAGTATGGCCTGAGTTTCGCGGTTTCTGCCCTGCTTGGCGGAACCGCCGGCGCTGTCGCCTTCCACCAGAAACAACTCGCACTTGGAAGGATCTTTTTCGGAGCAATCCGCCAGTTTGCCCGGCAGAGATGCTGAATCGAGAGCGCCTTTTCTGCGGGTTAGGTCTCGCGCTTTTCGTGCCGCCGCGCGGGCCCGCTGTGCCAATAATGATTTTTCGATGATTCTTCGTGCGACAGACGGATGCTCTTCCATGAAATGGCCCAGTTCGTCGTTGACTACCGATGCTACAATGCCTTCCACTTCGCCGTTGCCTAGTTTTGTCTTGGTTTGGCCTTCAAACTGAGGGTGGGGTAGGCGAACATTTATTATCGCGGTAAGGCCTTCGCGCACGTCATCGCCTGACATTGTTTCTTCTTCGCCCTTTAAGAGCTTGCTGTTTTTGGCGTAAGCATTGACTGTTCTGGTCAATGCGGACCGGAACCCGCTGAGGTGAGTTCCGCCTTCTATGGTGTTTATATTATTGGCGAAACAGGCGATGCTTTCGTTGTAGGCTTCGGTATATTGCATCGCAATTTCCACTTGCATGCCGTCTTTTTCCTTTTCGAAATAAATGACTTTGGGATGTATGGCCACTTTGCTCTGGTTCAGGTGTTCCACGAACTCGATAACACCGCCTTTGTATTTGAACGTTTCATCTTTGGCGGGTTCTTCCTGCATGAGCCGGATCTCCACGCCTTTGTTAAGGAATGCCAGTTCTCTGAGCCTGTTGGCGAGGATATCCCATTCGAATTTAGTTACCGAGAAAATTTGCGGGTCCGGAAAAAAGGTGACTTTGGTCCCTGTGTTTTTTGTTTTTCCTATGGTTTCCAGTTTTGACGCGGTGATACCTCTTTCGAAACGCTGGTGATAAACCTTTTCATCTCTATAGACTTCCACTTCGAGCCATTCGCTGAGTGCGTTTACGCATGACACACCAACGCCGTGCAGGCCACCGGAGACTTTATAGCTGTCGTTGTCAAATTTGCCGCCTGCATGGAGAGTGGTGAGTACGACTTCCAATGCCGGTTTTTTTTCCGTAGCGTGCATGTCAACAGGTATGCCACGGCCGTTATCGGTTACAGAGCAGGATCCGTCGGCGTTTATTGAGGCTGTTATTTTTGTACAGTGTCCGGCGAGCGCTTCGTCGACGCTGTTATCTACGACTTCGTAAACAAGGTGGTGTAAACCGCGAATAGTTGTGTCGCCGATATACATCGCGGGACGCAGGCGCACGGCTTCTATGCCGTCCAAAACGGTAATATTTGTGGCGTCATATTTTGAGCCTTTAGATGTATTTTTTTGCCCTTCAGACATAAAGAATCCATTCCCCCTTAATGAACCCTGATTTTAAGCAAAAAATGCTTTTAAAATCAAGGGTTTTTATGTGAAAAAAACATAAAAAAAGGGGGGCAAAAAAGGGGTAGGAAAAGGGGCTTTTTTGGGGTATTGCGACAGGGTGTGGATGCCCGGCGGCAGAGATGCTTTTCTGGGGCTCGCAAAACGGGTGGATTATGGTTTTTTAGGGTCATAAAAAAGGTGTTGATGGCAGTGTGTTGACAATATGCGGCCGGACACGTAATGTACGCAGTTAAATCTTTTGCCGCAATGGAATGAGAAGCAAAGATTTTGTTGTTGAACAATGTTTTGGTGGATTAAGAGGTGTTGATAAACGTTGGGTTTTGATGCGCCGGCCAAAGGTTATGTTATAGGGGAGAATCATGTATACATCATCAGACTTAAAAAAGGGGCTCAAGATAGAAATAGACGGCGTGCCGTATGTTGTCACAGAATTCAATTTTTCAAAGCCGGGCAAAGGTCAGGCCATATATAACTGCAAGTTGAAAAACATGCTTAACGGTTCAACGTTGGCGAAGACATATCGTTCGAATGACAAAATAGATGTTCCTCAGCTTTCCCAAAAGAGGTTGAAGTATTCCTATAAGGACGGCAATGATTATGTGTTCATGGATGAAGACTTTGAGCAGGTGATTATGCGCGAGGATGTGCTGGGTGATGCCAGATATTTTCTTATTGAGGATATTGCAGTGGACGTGTTGCTTTACAATGACAAGCCTATGGAAGTTGTACTGCCAACATTTGTTGAGAAGAAGATTATCTATACCGAGCCGGGTGCTCGCGGAAACACGGCCACAAACGTGCTGAAACCGGCCACGGTAGAGGGCGGATATCAGATACAGGTTCCGCTTTTTGTGAATCAAGGCGATATTGCCAAAATAGATACCCGTACCGGTGAGTATGTTGACCGTGTGGCGGCAAAAAAAGGGTGATTAAAAGAGCGCGGGTCGCGTGCGGTTTGAGGCTGGTTGACATCGCGTGATTTTTAGCTGTCCGGAATCGCAGAATGAATATACGAGATAAAAAATCTGTATTTGAGCTTAGGAGCAGGGTGCTTCAATGTGTTCGGAGCTTTTTTATTGATCGCGGCTTTATTGAGGTTGAGACACCTGTGCGAATTCCTGTTCCGGCGCTTGAACTGCATATAGACGCGGAGCTGTCAGACGGAAAATATTTGCGTACTTCACCTGAATTGCACATGAAACGTCTTGTGGCTGAAGGTTATGACCGTATTTTTCAGATGGGGCCGTGTTTTCGTCGCGGGGAACGTGGCCATTTGCACAATCCTGAATATACCATGCTGGAATGGTACCGGGCCGGGGCCGACTATATCGACATGCTTGTGGATGTAAAAGCGTTGATAGCTTTTGTGGTTAGCGAGATACATGGACGTTCAGCGCTGGTTTACAAAGGCCGGGAAATAGAAGTTATGCCGGTATGGGAATGTTTAACTGTGGAAGAAGCGTTCTTGAAGTTTGCCGGATGGAATCCGGTTAAGCAGTTTGACGCTGACAGGTTTGATTGTGACATGGTTGAGAAGGTTGAGCCGGGTCTTTTCTTGAATATGCCGGTTGTTTTGAAAGATTATCCTGCGGAAGCGGCGGCGCTTGCCCGGTGTAAAGCCGGGAATCCGGCAGTGGCGGAACGGTGGGAGCTGTATTTGGGCGGGATGGAAATTGCCAACGCATTCAGTGAGCTTATTGATCCGGTGGAGCAGAGGAGAAGGTTTGAGGAATGCGCTGAAAAACGCCGTGGTATGGGTAAAGAGGTTTATGCTCTTGATGAGGATTTTCTGTCGGCCATGAAAAAGGGTATGCCTGAATGCGGGGGTGTGGCGCTCGGTATAGACCGGTTGGTTATGTTTTTAAGTGATTCGGTTGAGATTGATCAGGTGATGGCTTTTTGTGTATAGTATGGATCTGGTTCACCGGTGTTTTTGTTTGCTATTTAGGGGTAATGTTTCAGGAGGTAATAAAATGAAAATGCGGTTTAGCGCGGCAATATATGCGGTTGTGATTTTGTCGGGTTTTATTCTGGTTGAGCGCGCGTCTGCGCAGGAGGTTCCTTATGGTTTTTACAGGGCTCCGGGTGACAAGGCTGTTCCTGTATATGCTGTAGGTTTGGGGTATGTACCGGAGAGTCAATTTCACGGATATGGAAAAAGTTCCATGCTGGAGTTTGGCGCCAACTGGTCATTCGGGTATTTCAGGGATGTTATCGGCGGCGATGTTGATCTGAAGGCCGAATATACGAGTATTATGTTTATGGATTCGGCTGATATTGATTTGCCGAACCAGGCGGCAATACTGGCTTTAAACGCCGGCTGTACGTGGAATTATGATTTCGGCACAGTTCTGCAGGTGAGGGCGAGGCCCGGAGTTTATCCTGATGTTGTTGACGCTTTTGATTCCGATACTCTGCTGATGCCGGTTTCGTGCGTGGCGGTTCATCCGTTCCGGTCCGATTTATCCGGTATTTTCGGTATGGAAGTGAGGCCGAGCTATGAGATGAAGATTATGCCGGTATACGGGGTTCTGTGGGATATAGACGATTCCATGAGGCTGGAAGCGTGTATGCCGCAGAGCAGGTTTGTTTATTTTCTGGATGAGCAGTGGCGCGGGTATCTTGGTCTCGACTGGCAAAACACCACATTTGATTTCAGAAGCAATGCTTCAGACAACCGCGACGAGATGACAATGGAGGATTTTAGATTGTACACAGGAGCGGCGTGTATGACGGCGTATCAACTGCAGTTCGCCGGCGAATTCGGGCTGGTTTTCAACAGAAGCATTGAATTCAATGAAGAAGTTCCCAATATAGACCGCAAAATAGACATTGATTCAGGAATGTTTGTAAGGTTCGGAGTTGCCGGCGGTTTTTAGCCCATATTTTGCGTTTAATAAACAGCTTGCCCCGGCAAGATGCAACAAGGATAAGGATTTTAACATCAATGCAGTTATCGCCGGGTGTCAGAAAAGAAGTGAATATAAGCAAGGGAAAAGAAAGCTGTTTCTCAAACCGCATGGGATTGATGAATTTGCCGCATCTGCATCGTTGCGAGAGACTTGCAGTAGTCACTACAGCGGCATCTTTCGACGCCTCCCATCTGTGGCAAATTGATCAATCGCAAAATGTGGGTTTAGTTCTTTGCGTGGCGGCGTGATTTTTTTTGCGGAACAAAAAGATCGCTGATGTTTTTTCTTAGCTCATCTATTCCCTGTCCGGTAAGAATTGAAACGGCGATTGGTTTTGTGCGCGTTTTCTTTTTGAATAGAGCCAGATTGCCGGCGCTTTCAGGCATGTCCATTTTATTTGCTGCCACGATAAACGGTCTACGGGTCAGTTCTTTCTTGTATAGTTTGATTTCGCTGCGCAGGTTCTTGTAGTCATCCCACGGAAGACGGCCATCTGTGCCTGCCATGTCTATCAGGAATATCATAAAAGATGATCTTTCAATATGCCTTAAAAAAGCGTGTCCCAGTCCGGCCCCGTTGTGGGCGCCTTTGATCAGGCCGGGTATATCGGCTATGGTTTTTGTGATGTAGTTATCGAGCATCAGGGTGCCGATAATGGGGTTTAGGGTTGTAAACGGGTATGAAGCTATTTTCGGGTGGGCACCGGTAAGTTTTGAAAGTAATGATGATTTGCCGGCGTTTGGAAAGCCGATTATGCCGATATCAGCTATGAGTTTCAGGTTCAGGCGGAGAACAGTTTCTTCGCCTGTCTCTCCGTATGTGCACTGGGTTGGAGCCTGATTGGTTGATGTTTTCCAGTGTATATTGCCGAGACCGCCTTTTCCCCCGTGCGCGATGATGATTTGCGAGTCAATTTCCACCAGATCGGCAATTAAAGTGTTTGTGGCTTCGTCGCGTACTTCGGTGCCGCACGGCACGTTTATTATGAGGTCTCTGCCGTTTCTGCCGTGAAGTTGTTTACCTTTGCCGTGACCGGCATGCCAGGCTTTGGGTTGCGGCTGGTAATACAGGCTGACAAGTGAATCAGTGTTTTTGTCGACTTTGAGGATCACATTGCCGCCGTTGCCGCCGTCGCCGCCGTCAGGTCCGCCTTTCGGAATGTACTTTTCGCGGCGGAAGCTAGAGCATCCGTTTCCTCCATTTCCGCCGTGAGCATGTATAACAACGGAATCGATGAATGTTCGTGATTTCACTGGAGAGTATCGGCAATTTTAGGGTTACGTAACGCTTTCGACTTTAAGAACCGTTAATTCCTGCCTGTGGCCCTTTGCGCGTGAATAGCCTTTGCGGCGTTTTATTTTGAAAGCAACAACTTTTTCACCGCGTATATGCTTGACCACGGTGGATGTGACACAGGCATTCTTTATCAAAGGCTTGCCTATTTGAAGTTTTTTTCCGTCCGACAACGCCAGAACGGAATCTATTTTCACTTTTGCACCGACATCTGCGTTAATGAGTTCCACCTGCAGGGTGTCGTTTGCTTTCACAAGATACTGTTTACTGCCTGTTTCGATTACAGCATATGGTTCCATGACCGTTAACCTCTATTCAATTATTTGGAATTAAAACGAAGGACAATAAGACATATTGAGTCTTTCTGTCAAGTTATTCTGCCTGGTAAGATAAATTTTCTTGTGTTTGTATTTGATAGGGGATAGGAATGCGACAAGTGTCATGTGGCTGATCAGATGGCATTTTAGCGGTTTTTATCATGTCAAATGGTGATATTCTTTATTACAGCACAAGCGCCGGGGCGGGTGCTTCTTTAAAATCCGGCATGCAGACAGGGTTCCGGGAAGCATTGTTTGCGGGGCAAGCGCCTGACAAGGGTCTTTTTATGCCGGACCATCTGCCGGAGGTGAGCCGTGGTGACATGCTTGGCTTTCGCGGTAAACCGTATGCCGATGTTGCGTATGATATTCTGCGCCGTTTTCTGCCGGGTGATATTAGTGATAATGATCTGGCCCGTATAGTAAAACGGGCTTATGACTTTGATGTTCCCATTGAAAAGCTGGATGACGAGATATTTTTATTGAGGCTGGACCGCGGGCCTACGGCATCGTTCAAGGATTTCGCGGCCCGCATAATGGCGGGGTTGATGGAAGTCTTGCGGCCGGCCGGCAGGGATGTGGTCATATTAGTCGCGACTTCCGGCGACACGGGGAGCGCCATAGGGAATGCATATCACGGGCTGGCTGGTTTCCGTGTTTTTATTTTGTATCCGGACAGGGAAGTGAGCGAGATCCAAAAACAGCAATTGGATGCTATTGGGGGGAATGTTGTTTCCATTGCGGTTGATGGAAAATTTGATGACTGTCAGAAGCTTGTGAAAGAGGCTTTTTCCGATCCTGATCTGGCGGCATTCAATCTGACGTCGGCTAATTCCATAAATATCGGCAGAATTATTCCGCAGATTGTTTACTATTTTTATGCTTACGCGAATGTTGTTGACGGGTTAGAGCGGGTTATTTTCTCCGTGCCGTCGGGAAATTTCGGCAACTCGTTTGGTTGTGAACTGGCCCGGAGGATGGGACTGCCGGTGGAAAAGCTGATAATAGCGACAAACGCGAATGATGAATTTCCGGTATTTCTTGAAACAGGAGCTTACAGGAAGGTTGAGCCCGCGAAAGCGTGTTTGTCTAACGCCATGAATGTGGGAAATCCGAGTAATCTTGCCCGGTATTTTGATCTTTTTGGCGGCATGCTGGACCGGGACGGGATTGTTCATGCGGATCCTGATTTGAGCGCGATGAGGAAACATTTGAGTTCAGTATCCATAAGTGATGAAGAAACGTTGAGGACCATGGCGGAGGTGTATGAGCGATATGGCGTGATTGTTGAGCCGCATGGTGCTGTAGGGTTGGCGGCTTTATTCAAGTTTGACCATTGTTCCCGGAAGAGTATATGCTTGGAAACTGCGCATCCTTATAAGTTTGCCGGATTGATCAAGAAAGAGTTGGGCGTGGAGCTGCCGTGTCCGGATAGTATCAGGGCGGTGCTGAACAAGCGGGGTAAGGCTGATTTTTCGGGCAGGAGCTATGCTGAATTTAAAAGCTATCTGCTTGCCCGGCTGTAGTTCGATATTATGAAGCAGAGAGGGGTATGGAATGAAGTGGATAAAAGTATTTTCACCTGCCACGATTGGTAATATCGGGCCGGGTTTTGACGTGCTGGGTCTGGCTGTGAGGGGTATGGGAGACACTGTTATTGCGAGGCGCGCTAAAAGGCCGGGTGTCAGGATAATTTCGGTTGCAGGTGATGATTCGGTTGAAACTGATCCCCGCCGTAATACTGCCGGAATAGCGGCGCAGGAAGTGATGAATATTCTCGGGGTGAAGGGTGGAGTGGAGATGAATCTTATCAAAGGCATTCCGGCCGGGTCAGGCTTGGGTTCAAGCGCGGCGTCAGCTGCGGCTGGTGCTTTTGCCGTTAACGCTCTTTTCGGCATGACTTTGACTAAAGAAGATCTGATTCTGCCGGCGACGAAGGCGGAAGAAGTTGTCTCTGGCGGATTTTTTGCCGACAATACCGCTCCGGCTTTGCTGGGCGGTGCTACTGTAACCAGATCGTGTGTTCCTCTTGATGTCACAAGGATAGGCACCATTGATGGGATCAAGATGGTATTGGTTACTCCTGAAATCAGGGTGTTGACAAAATACGCGCGCGAAATTCTGCCGAAGCGGATACCGATGGAAGGGTTTGTGAGCAATATGGCGAATTCATGCCTGATCGCGGCCGCGTTTGCCGGCAATAATTACGGTCTTTTTGCCCGGAGTTTGAAAGATGTCGTAATTGAACCTGTCAGAGCGAAACTGATAAAGGGTTTTGACCATGTTAAAGAGGTAGCGCTTGCTGCCGGAGCGGACGGTATGACGATTTCAGGTTCAGGGCCCACGGTATTTGCCATAACCAGCAATATGCGAAAGGCCCGTAGAATAGAGGATGCGATGGTACGGGCGTTCAGGCAGGTTGGTGTTTCTTCCACCAGTCTTATTACAGATGTGGATCCGCAGGGTACGCGTTTGCTTAGACGGTAAAGTGTTTTTCAAGACAGAGTTTCGTCTATTATTCCGGCGAGGCCTTTGATGAAATTGCTGACGCTGAATTTTTCTGCGTTGGCGCGTATCGCGCCGGGGTCCCATTTTGTAGAAGCGCATGAATGCACGGCATCGAGCAGGCTCTGTTCCGTCTGTTCTTCAAAAAGAATACCTGTTGTATCCGGAATAACTGTTTCCAAAGCTCCGCCTCTGGCGTAGGCAACTACAGGTTTTCCGTTAGCCTGAGCTTCCACCGGAACGATGCCGAAATCTTCTTCTCCGGGGAAAATGAGCATTCTGCAGGTCTGGTACAGTTGAGCTATTTGTTCATCGGACTGCCATCCCAGGAATTCTATATTTGAAGTGGAGATGGCGCGCAGTTTTTTCATTTCACTGCCTGTTCCGGCTATTTTGAGAGGGGTTCCGGACCGTGAATATGCCCGGACGGCTAGGTCTATTCTCTTGTAAGGCACAAGGGCGGAAACTATCAGGTCGAACAGGCCGTTGGCTTTGTATTCCTGGCTGAAGCAATGTGTGTTTACGGGCGGGTACACGACGTCGGAGTCACGTCCGTAAAAATTTTTTATGCGTGTCTGGACATGTTTGCTTATGGCGACGAACCGGTTTACGCGTGAGGACGTTTTTTTATCCCACGCCCGGAGCATGCTCAGTATGGGTTTGGCGATTAATGCTTTAGCCGGGTTGCGTCCAAAATATTCATCGTAGAAAATCCACGCATAGCGCATGGGGGTGAAGCAGTAGCAGATATGCCTGGTTTTGGGTGCTAATGGCAGTGCTTTGGCAACGCAGTGGCTTGTGCTTATCAGGAGATCGGTTGGCGGAGCGTACATATTGCTTATGGCTAAAGGAAAGAGCGGAAGGAGCCAGCGGTAGTGCTGTGTGATTCCGGGAATGTTCTGAAGGAAAGAGGTGTTTATGTTGTGTGCGTTTATGATGTCGGATACGGCAGATTGTTTGTGAAACAACGTGAATATGGAAGCTTGCGGGAACCCTTCGCATAGGATTTCAAGCACACGTTCACCGCCGCGCATGCCGGTTAGCCAGTCGTGGCTCAGGGTGACATTTATTTTCCGCCATTTTTCAGGAAAGTTGTTCATATATCTTCAATGTTTCTTGAGCTGTACGGGCCCATGTGAATTTTTTTGCCTGCAAAAGGCCTTTTTCTGTCATTTCACGCGACAATTCAGGATTTGTGAGAATGTTGACCATTTGAGCGGCGAATTGATCGGTATCCTTATGATCAACCATAATGGCGGCGTTTCCGGCGACTTCCGGCAGTGATGCGGCATTACTGCATAGCACAGGTGTTCCACATGACATGGCTTCCACTATCTGCAATCCGAAGCCTTCGTATGCGGATGGGTGCGCAAGAAGGTCGGCTTGCTGATATATTGCAACCAGCTCGTTATCGGGCAGGTAGCCTTTCCATTCTATCGATTGTGCCACGCCCAGTTTCCCGGCAGTCTGCATTGCTTCCGGATAGCGGGAGTCTTGAGGGCCGGCAATCACGAGTTTTACCGGAACGGGAATCATCTTTTTGGCTTTGGCGAAAGCAGTGATAAGTCCGGTAACATTTTTGTATGGATCGCTTCTTCCAACGTAGAGCACTGTTTTGACTTTCTGATCGCGTGTTGGAGATTGCGGTGGTTGGAACCGTTCGGCGACTCCGCAGTATATGGTGCGGATTTTGTCAGATTTTGATTCCGGAATATGCAGATGGGTAATGATGTCCTTTCTTGACGCGTTACTGTCGGCGATAATGATGTTGGATCGCATTCCTACTTCGAGCATGAGTCTTTTATAGAGCGGGAAGAACCTTGTTTTTTTTGATTTCGGTGCGTGGTGGGGGAATATCATTGGTATAACGTCATGTATGGTTGTGACGCATTTGATTTTCCCTGTTCTGTTTTTCGGGAATGCCAGTAATGGAATCATGTAATTTGTTGAATGAAATATGTCTATGGACATTTTTTTCAGCAATGCCGGAAGAAGCAGTTGGTTGACGGGTGAGAACAGGCTGTATGGCAGAAGGGATGTTGAGAAGTTGGGGGCTGAATCCAGATTTATTTCTGCGGCTGTGCGCTGAAGCAGAGAACTGTTGTTGAAAAAGAGTGTGTAACTGTTTTTCCGGTCGAGTTGGGTCAGATTTTTTATCAGTTCACGGGTATAGGCGCCTATGCCTGAAATTTCTTCAAAAATCCATCTTGCATCCAGAGCGATGTTCATTGGTTCACCTTTTTGTAAACATCCCATGTTTTGCGGGCTGTTTCTGTCCATGAATATTTTGCAGCCTGTTTACGGCCCTGAATGGACATTTGCCTGCGCTGGTCGCTGTTGAAGAGTGTTTTTCTTACTGTTTCAACCCACAGATCGAGATCAAATGTATCGAGCAGGGTTGCGGCGGAGCCGAGTGTTTCGGGCAGGGATCCGGTTGCGGAGGAGATAACCGGTGTGTTGCAGGCCATGGCTTCGAGCGGCGGCAAGCCGAATCCTTCATAGAATGATGTAAAGAGAAACAGTTCTGCTCCGGCGTACAGGGCCGGCAGATGATGATCTGGAACGTAATTGAGATAGTGTATATTGGCGGCACGGGGAGACGATTTTATTTTGTCCATGATAGGTTTGTACTGCCAGCCCGGCATGCCGCTTATCACCAGATCTCCGGGGAAGTCGGTTAATCTTTCAAATATTTGAATAAGAAACGGAATATTTTTGCGGGGTTCAATGGTGCTTAATGTTAGTATGTAAGGGCGTGTTATATTGAGTTCGGCGAGGGATGATTGTATCTGTGTTTCGCTTTGCGGCCGGAATTCGCTGTCTATGCCGAGATGTATGGGGAAGATGCGGTTTGCGGGGACATTGAGCAGTTCATGGATTTCCATGGCACTGAAACCGGAATCGGTTATTATTGCACTGGCTCTTCGCACGGTATCGAGTATTCGCGCGGAAAGATATTTGCAGTTGCGCTGTTCCGCGAACTGAGGGAAGCGCATGAAGCTCATGTCGTGTATTGTTGCTATTGATTTTCCGCTTGATAAAGGCGGCAGGATGAAATTTGGAAAATGGAAAACATCGGCGTCTCCGGAGAACATATTGAACGGGGGCCATTGAATGGTTTTCCATGCAAGCTGGGCCAGGCGGCCCGGGCAGGATCGAATGGCTTTATACTGCGCGTTGGGTACGGCAGGAACAGAAGCCTTACGCGTAAAGTCAAAATAACACAATGTCAGGGTGTTACTGCCGGCTGTCAGCGCTCCGAGGTTTTGAGCCAAAAGCTTGACATAGCGGCCAACACCGGCGCGTTGTGCTATTGCCGGCTGGATATCCATACAAACATTCATGGGTATAAGACTAGATTGACCGGATGGAAAAATAAAGTGGAATCTATTCAGGGAGGCATGTGTTTTTTGGTGTTTTTCCGGTTTTATTTTTTTTACGCGGTAATATTTTCATGATGCCCGTATTGGGTAATCAGGTTAGAAGTAATCAGGTTAGAAGTTGACGTTATGCATGTTGGCGAGTATCTTTTGGGATGTTCAGGTGATTAAATCGAGGAATAAAGGGAGAAACAGTGGAAATGACTGCTGATAAAGAAGATATCCTTTCAAATGGCAGTGTGCCTGATGATTCCGGTCTTGCGGAAGTGATTCCGGATGTTGTGCCGGAGCCTGAAGTGGAAAAGCATGATCATCATAATCATGACAGCGAAAAGCACAAAGGGAAACGCGGTAAGAAGAAAGACGCATCTTCTGAAGAAAAAAAGAAGGAAAGCGATGAAGAGATCAGCATTTTGAAGGACAAGCTGTTGCGCTTGCAGGCTGACTTTGAAAATTTCCGCAAGAGAGTTCTTCGCGAGAAGGCGGATGTTTATGTCCGTGCCAACGAGGATATTATAAGTGAGCTCTTGCCTGTTCTTGATCATTTGGACATAGCGCTGGAGTCGGTGAAGACCCATAACACGCCGGACGCTTTTATTAAAGGGTTTGAGCTTGTTTCGGAACAGATGTTGTTTGTGTTGAAGAAATTCGGTCTTGATCAGATTGATTCCAAAACGCATAAGTTTGATCCTAATATGCATGAGGCGATAACCCGTTTGGAGTCGGCGGAACATCCTGAAGACACCATTCTGAAGCATGTTCGCAAGGGGTATACCCTTGGGGGCAAATTGCTGAGGGCATCGCAGGTGGTGATTGCCGGTAACAGCAGGGAATCAGCCGGCGGATCTGAAGAAGGAGAGGCATGCTGTGGCGAACAAAAGTGATTATTATGAACTGCTTGGTGTTGGCAAGTCGTCATCAGAAGATGAGATAAAAAAAGCTTATCGCAAGCTTGCGATGAAATATCATCCGGACAAGAATCCGGGCGATAAGACAGCTGAAGCCAAATTCAAGGAAATATCTGAAGCTTATGAGGTTTTAAGTGACGCCAATAAAAGGCGGCAATATGATCAGTTCGGTCATGACGGGCTGAAGTCTACTTTCGGGCCGGGCGGTTTTGATTTCGCGAGAGATTTCACTCATACGGCTGATCTGGAAGATATATTAGGAAATATTTTCGGTGGCGGAGCTTTTGGTGATTTGTTCAGCACGGGGCGCCGCCGGTCGCGGACGGGGCCCCAGCGCGGAGCGGATCTTGAGTTTTCGCTGGAGATAGATCTTGAAGAAACAGCCTTTGGTTCGCGGCGGGAGGTGACGCTTCCGCTGTCTGTGGAATGTGACAAATGCAGCGGGTCAGGAATGGCGCCGGGCGCCAAAAAAGAGACATGCCGTCATTGCGGCGGGCAGGGTGCGGTGGTATCAGGGGGTGGTTTCTTTCAGATGAGACAGACATGTCCGGTATGCGGCGGCACAGGGAGCATTGTGACAAGTCCGTGCAAGGTATGTCAGGGTGCGGGGCGTGTAAAGAGCAGGAAAAAGCTGACATTAAAGATTCCGCCGGGTGTTGAAAACGGTTCGCGTCTTCGTTTGAGCGGGAAGGGTGAAGGCGGTATTCGCGGCGGGCCGCCGGGTGATCTTTATGTTGTTCTGCATGTGGGTCAGCATGAGCTTTTTGAGCGGCGGGGGGATGATTTATATTGTGAAGTCCCGATTCCTTTTGAAATTGCCGCGCTTGGCGGGGAGGTTGAGGTTCCCACCATAGACGGGTATGCCAAATTAAAGATAGAAGCCGGCACGGAAAACGGGAAAGTTTTTCGTTTGCGGTCGAAGGGTATGCCCAATGTTGAAGGATACGGCAGGGGCGACCAGCATGTGCGGATAGTGGTGGAAGTGCCGGTGAAGTTGAGTTCAAAACAGAAAGCGCTTTTGAAAGAGCTGGGTGATTCGAGGAGTGATTCCAATTATCCCGTGCAGGAAGGGTTCCGCAAGCTTGTTGAATCGTTTTACGAAAGAAAACATTCCCTGATTAAAGATGGCGGCGGACAGTGATTCCGGCCGGTTTGCTCGGAGGGATTCCCAATGCGCAGGTTTCATATATCAGGTGACGGCTGGGGTGCGGCGAAAGTCAAGCTGACACCGGAAGAGGAGCATCATCTTGTGCATGTTCTTCGCGGGCAGGCCGGTGACAAGGTTATGGTTTTTGACGGGCAGGGACGTGAAGCTGTGGCACGGCTTGAAGTTGAACACGGTTCGGTTTCGCTGGAGATTGTTGAAGGCCCGTATGTTACAGGTAAACCTTCATTTCGAATGATTCTCGCTGTGGCTTTGCCGAAAGGCAAGCGGATGGATCTTATAGTTGAAAAAGCAGTCGAGCTGGGTGTGTCCGGAATTCAGCCTCTGATATCCAGTCGTGTAGTCGCGCGTCCCAAGGGCAGTCAGGTAAAAGAACGGTTGTCACGATGGCAGCGTATCGCGCTTACGGCCGCAAAGCAGTGCGGACTCAACTGGGTGCCGGAGATCAAGCCGGTTGCTGATTTTGAAGATTTTATCAATGGCTGTGATTTTTTTGATTTTCTTCTTGTTGGTTCACTTGGTGCGGATGCTGTTCCTTTGCGCGATGCCGTTGGGGAGATAAGGGAAAATATCAGAAGCGGGAGCGAAGATTCGTGGAATGTAGGTTTGGTAATTGGACCTGAAGGTGATTTTACTCCCGATGAGATAAGGCAGGTGGTTGGAGCTGGGGCTGTGCCGGTCAGTTTCGGTTCTCTGGTTTTCCGTGTGGAAACGGCAGCCTTGTATGGACTGAGCGTTCTTTCGTATGAGCTGAACAGGCCTTGATTGGGACTGGCGGTGCTGTATTTAGAATCCTATTTGTCTTCTTAACGGCTGGTCGGATATTCCCATGATATTTTGAGTGCGGGAAATGGCGACGTTGCGGATTGTGGCAAAACGCTGGTCCTGTTCGGCTATGGATATGGCTTCGTTTCCGCCCATTCTGATGGCGTTTTCGAGAGACCGGGTGGCGGATTCAGCGTCCTGAAATTGCACCTGTAATGCGGAGTAATCAAGCCATGCTCTCCAATCGCTGGGTTTGAGGTTCAGGTAGAGCTTGATTACGGTCATCATTTTTTGCGGGTTATTTGCCTGAGCGTACATCTTGTATATATCGAGATAAGCTTCGGGCATGATATTGGAAGGTATTCTCTGCATGCAAAGGGTGAGAGCTTTATCCATTTCAACCGGGCATCCCGCAGCCAACAGCATATTGGCGGCTTGGAACAGTAATTGCGGCGGCAGTTCCGGGGCGTTGATCAGGCTGGTCATGACTTCAAGGAACCGGCCGCGGCTGCGTACTTTCATGTAGCAGTCGGCGAGTTCAATGGCAACATTGGCATCCATGGCGTTGTTCTGGCTTGATGCTTCAAGCACTTTTATGCGTTCTGTCAGTTTTTCTGCGTCCTGTATGATTTTTATCAGTTCAAACACTCTTGTGTTGCCGGGATCCTGTTTGCCGAA
Organism: Lentisphaerota bacterium; assembly: GCA_041306605.1. Lineage (GTDB taxonomy): Bacteria > Verrucomicrobiota > Kiritimatiellia > UBA8416 > JAQBFJ01 > JBFZFB01. Next base: position 28,655 of record JBFZFB010000091.1, read on the forward strand.
TTCTTGCATTATATCGGCTGAATAATGGAAGCGGTTCTGAGGCATGCATATTTCCTGTACGAGCCGGAACGTTGCTTCAGGGCTTAACGGGTAGAGTATTCTTGCTTCATGAAAAGCCTTTTCCGCTTCGGCGGGCATGTTTCTGCTGGTGTACAGGCCTGCTATCGCGCTTCGTAGTTTGGAGAATGACTTGCGCGCGACAATGTCGCGTATAAACTTCGTGTTATCGTGAAGTCTTCTGAGGTACCAGTCCCAGAAATCCATATCGTTGATGACGTATTCGGGGGTCAGTGGGGTCATGTTTTTGTTGATTTTCATTATGAGCCCGTGCGGAGTAAGATAAGGATACATCCACGGGATCACGTAGCTTTCTTCCACATAGAAATCGTGTCTGTAATTATTGTGTTCAAAAATCATTTGGGCGAGGATGCCGTTTATTTCCATGACTCCGAGCGCTCCGCTGACTTGGACGCGGCCGTTTTCTATCTTTAGTTCGGCGTTTCTAGGGCGTTTGCCGCTTTGAACTTCTTCGACATAACGCTGAAAGGCTTTTGCACTGTCCGGCGGATCAGGGATCCAGATTTTGTCTCCGTAAAGGTCCCGCATGACACTCATATATGTGCCGTCGGCCAAAGCGTTTTGGGTGATGAGGTAGACGTCTTCCCGCACTTTAGCCGAGTATATCATGTATGTCGGGACGAATCGTCCGGGATCGGTGCCGCCGTAGAAGATAGCGTCCGGTCCCATTTCAGGTGGAAATTCCGGGTTTGGAAGAGGCTCCTCGGAAGGGCTGAGTTCTTCGGTTATCGCATCCGCGCCGCGCAGTTGATAATTGCCGAATTGCCAGCCGAAATCGTGGCCGTTCTGTTCCGCGCCGCCGTATATTCTGACAAGTTCGCTGTTGTAAGCGTTTTCGCGCAGAGGTACAAGCGGTAAAAGAAACGCGACAGGAAGCGCTATGGCGAGAACGGATTTTCTTATTAGCGGCCGATTTTTAAAGAAAGCGTCAAGAGCGGCGAGGCCGAAGATCAGTCCGTAGCCGATCCAGAACGAGAACAGCGCATGTGATGAAATGAATTTAACTTTTTGAATGAAGGCATCTTGAATGTCACCTTTCGGATTTGCAAGGGCGATCAAGAGGACGCTCATTACCAGAAAGCCGGCCAGTGTGGCAAGTGTCCACTGCTGTGAGATGCTGTCGAGTCCTATTGTGAAATTGTCTGATTGTTCTTTTCGTGTTTTGCCTGACAATTTGTAGAAGACTTCAATGCACTGGTTGATGGTTATGGCGATTATGCCTGCTGTCATGATGAGGAGTACGAACGCGAACAGCATTTTGTAAAGTATGGTCAAAGGGACCGAGCCGGGGGCGAGAAATTTTTCCAGCATGGCGAAAAATATTGCCAGCATGGAGAGTGATATGGCCACGTACAGAGCGTTGACGCGGCGGCCCTGTACCTTGATTTGCCAAAGGGCGAACGGCAGAAAGCCCAGCGGTGCGGCCAGTAGGGTGAATTGGAATCGCAGGTCTGCGAAGTAGGATCCGATCTGATGTATAAACGCTGTTGAAATGACGCTTGCGACCTCGATTTTTTCATATTGACCGCGTGTTATGGCGTGTTTGAAACCTTCCCATGTTCTGGGGTATCCCCAGTTCATCGGGGGATTTCTGAAATCTGAAACTATGGGCATATAAAGGTAAAACGCCACGCCTAGCTCGGCGAATAATATTGTTAATGCCACTGTTTTGCCGTTTGGCAGTAGAAAATAGGCCAATATAAGAATGAGGGCGTTTACTCCCATATAAACAAAGCCCGACATTTCCAAGGGGTGGTTTATTGCGCCTTGTAGTATATTTCCTCTGCCTGCGAGAAGGATAACAAGAGGTATGCCGGCGATGGCAAAATCACGGAAAAGTTTTATATCTTTGAGCATTACTATGATCACGAGCGGGAGAGCGGCCAGGAGCAGAACCTGATAATTTGTCAGGCCGAGTCCGAACACAAAAGCCGTCATATAAAGTGTTCCGTTGGTGGGCTTGCACATCCATTTGTACGAGAGCAGGAATATCAAGGTCAGGAAGAAAGCGTTAAGGCTGTATACTTCCACTATGACAGCCTGTGACCACATGACAGGAGAGAATGCCAGCAAGAGACTGCATGTTACTCCGCCGATCCAGCTTATTATGCCGTCCAGCGAGTGAGAGGCCCTGTTTAGAATGTTGCGGCTTTGTTTCAGCATGTCTGAACCGGAGCGGCAGATTAGCATTGATGTTATGCCGGTAGCCAGAGCTCCGAAGACGGCTGACTGGAGTGCGATGCACCATGCCGGGTTTGGCTGGCCCCGGAATGTCACGAATGAAAAAACTCTGGCGAATAACCAGGATAGTATGGACCAGATCGGGTAGCCGGGCGGGTGAGGTACTCCGAGCCAGTCTCCGGCAACGGCCAATTCGCCTGAATCTTCAAGGGTGACTGTAGGCGCGAGGGTATAGAAATAAACCGCTAACGAGATTGCGAAAGCGGCCCAGAACGCGTACCAATCCAGTTTCCTGAAGAAACGGCCAGATATATTGTTGTCTGCGAGATCAGTCATTTTTATTGAAGCAAATTAATTAATTTCACTAAAACCGCGAACTCTATCATAGGAACTGAAAAATCGCAAGCATGCGGGGTCTATAAGACCGGATTTTTTTGCAGGGCAAATATTACCATAATAGCAATGCCATACAGGGCGATATTTACGAGAAGCGGCATATCTGTCAGCAGTATTTTTTCAGGCCTGTCTCCTTGCTTGTGGCGGTATACAAGGTCCAGGTATCTGAATATTCCGAACAAGACAAACGGTATGGTGAAGCCTAGTTTTGCCGTGCCGAACTTGCTGACGGTATCCGGAGACATGGTATATATGGCATAGCTGACTATTGTGGCGGAGCTTATTATGGAAATGAGGTGATCCAGCAGTTGTTCGTCATATTTGTCGAGGGTGGGCCGTTGGGTGTTTATGACGTCGGCCAGTTGTATTTTTTCATGCCTGCGCTTGCACAGGGCGAGGAAAAGCGCCAGCAGAAACGTGCAGAGAAGGAGCCATGGTGAAATGTTTACATTTAGAACTACAGCTCCGGCAATGGCACGCAGGATAAATCCGGCGGCAATTGTAAATATGTCAAGGAAGGCAATCTGTTTTAACAGCAGGTTGTAAAGGAACTGAATGCCGATATAAGTTCCAATTACGTACGCCAGCGGATGAGACAGTACGAACGATCCGGCGCAGGCTGTAATCAGAAGGGCAATAGCGGAAATCCATGCCAGAGACATGGGAAGATCGCCGGCCGGGATGGGTCTGTGTTTTTTTAGCGGGTGATGCCGGTCGGCGCTGACGTCTTTGATGTCGTTCAGGATATAGACACCGCTGGAGGCCAAGCAGAAAAGAAGCATGGCGCTTAACCCGCGTATAAGGCTGGCAAGGCCTAGTTCATGACTGCGGGAATGGTCACCCAGAGCGAAAAAGAACGCGGCCAGGACGACGATGTTTTTTGTCCACTGACTGGGCCTCATGGTTTTAATGAGGCTTATGATGGTTTTTCCTGATGAATTTTTATGATTCATGATTGTTTTGTGTTTGCGCCGCAGGTTTCGTTGTCGCCGGAAGGGCGCTGGCAAGGTTTGCGCTTGAAGCCGTTGCGAAAGGCGAGTTTCCATACCAGCCAGAGCGCTTCCTTGGCGATTGCGGCGCTCATTTTTGAATAACCAATGCGTCTGTCTTCAAAAGTGATTGGTATTTCACCTATACGGAATCCCTTCATCCATGCGGTGTGTGTCATTTCGACCTGAAAAGAATATCCGTTTGAGATTATTTTATCCAATTCAATATTGGCAAGTACGCAACGCCGGTAGCATTTGAATCCGCCGGTAGGGTCGGTGACGGGCATGCCGGTGATCAGCCGGACATATGTTGAAGCTCCTTTGCTGAGAAGAAGGCGGCTGAAAGGCCAATTTGTTATACGGATGCCGTTAACATAGCGGGAACCCAGAACAAGGTCGGCGTTTTCGGCGGCTTTGATGAAGTTGGGTATTTCTTTCGGGTCATGAGAAAAATCGGCATCCATTTCAAAAATCAGGTCGTAGTCATGTTCGAGTGCCCATTTGAATCCTGATATATAAGCCCGGCCTAGTCCCGACTTGCCTTTTCCGTGAAGAACATGAATGCGCGGATCGGAAGCTGACATTTCGTCCGCGATGCGGCCTGTTCCGTCGGGAGAGTTATCGTCTACGAAAAGAATATGCACATCAGGCGCTATTTCTAAAATCGCTTTTGAGATCGGGCGGACATTATCTTTTTCGTCGTAGGTCGGAATGATAATCAACTTTTTCATAATAGGTGGGATAATATGTAAACTTTCATTGTCCGGCAAGGTTATATTCTGGGTGTTTTTGAGCGGGTTTTGTTTTGGGTGCAGGGTTGAGCTTTTTGGCAGGTTAAATGTTGTTAAAGATATTTCCGGATGTTAGTATGGGCGCGTTTTTTAATCTTGCAGGGGGAAATTTTGAGCTATAAGATTCTAACTTACGGCGATACAGTGCTTCGTCAAAAGGCTCAGCCGGTCAAGGTGATTGATGAGAATATTCGCCAGCTGGCAGAAGATATGCTGGGCACCATGTATCGCGCAAACGGGATAGGTCTTGCAGGTACGCAAATCGGGAGAAGTGAATCGATTTGCGTGATAGACATATCGGGTGTAGACAAGGCTACGCTTGGAGAAGATGAGGCATGTAATTGTGATGTTAAGATGCCGCTTGTGATGATAAATCCTCAAATTGTCAGCATGTGCGGGACCCAAACGGGGCAGGAAGGCTGTTTGAGTTTTCCGGGCATATTTGTTTCGGTCAAGCGTGCTGCTGACGTGGGGGTGAGGTTCAGAAACCTTAACGATGAGGAAGTTGTTATTAGTGTCAAGGGGTTCCTGGCGCGCGCGGTTCAGCATGAGGTGGATCATTTGAACGGAGTGCTTCTGGTTGACAGGATGTCAGTTGCTCAGAAAGTAGCGGTGGCCGGAAAATTAAAGAGGTTGAAAAATAAAAATAAGGAAAGTTAGTGCGTCCTGTCAGCAGGTGGCTAATCAATGGAGGTGACGATGGATGATAGGGTGAAGGAAATAACGGATTTAATTTTAAATGCCAGAGAAGAATCGCGGAAAGAGATAAAGAACATACAGCCTGAATTTTCGCAAAGAGTAAAATGGCCGATAACGTGTACCGTCGGTCCCGGGCTTGAGGGTGCCATTGCCTGTGAAAGCGCGGTGGGATATGTAAACGGTTCTCAGGGGTCTTTGATATACCGCGGGTATGATGTTTTTGATTTGTGTGCGTATTCGACGTATGAAGAAGTGTCGTATCTTCTTCTTCACGGGCACTTGCCTACTGCCGGGCAGTTGAAAAGGTTCAACAAAAAGATGGTTGAATTCCGTTATATTCCAAATACATTACGGCGGTTTATGGGCAGTCCTATTGATCAAATGATGCCCATGGCGGCCTTGCGGCTTGGCGCTGATTATCTTAGGTTCCGTTTGACATGGCGAGACAGTGAATTCGCCAGGCCAAGTCCGAAAGACGGTCTTGCCGCGGATGAAGACTCGATTCCGATGGAGAAGAGTCCGACAGGTGAAGAGCATGCCATTTATGAAATTCCACATGAAAAGCTTGTTGCCCGCCCGCGCGGTGAGAAGAAAAAAGATGATGCGTTGAGTATAGATTCATGCATCCATTTGATATCCGGCATAGCCACGATAGCGGCGGCGGTAATGCGTTTGCGTGATGAGAAGATGCCGGTGGAGCCGGATGCTGAATTGAGTCATGCTGCCAATCTGCTTTATATGATGACGGGGAAGAAGCCGACACCTGTGGAAGAGCGGATCATGGATGTTGCTTTGATACTGCACGCGGACCACGGTATGAACGCGAGTACATTCGCCGCGATGGTTGTGGCGTCCACGATGGCTGATATATATCTTTCGGTAGGTTCCGGAATATCGGCGTTAAGCGGGGCTCTGCATGGCGGTGCAAATGAGCTGGTGATAAAAGTTATCAAAGAGGTTGATAAAGAAGGGGACGTTGGGGCGTGGTACGACAGGCAGAGGGCGAAAAAGCACAAGATTCCGGGGTTTGGGCACCGTGTTTATAAAACATATGATCCGCGCGCCCGTATTCTCGGACCTCTGGCTAAATATCTGGCGAAGACAACGAAGAAAAATTCTTCATTGATCAGAACAGCGGAAAAGCTGGAGAAGATAGTTGTTGCCGACCTCGGAAAGAAAAAGAATATTTTCCCGAACGTGGATTTTTATTCAGGTCTTGTTTATGACTGCATGGGAATACCTGAATCGATGTTTACACCTTTGTTCGCGGTCAGCCGTGTTGCCGGCTGGACGGCTAGAGTGAGTGAATATCTCAAGAAAAACAGGATTTTCCGTCCGCGCTCGACATATATCGGTGAGTTTTATAAAGAGTACACACCGCTTGATCAACGGTAATGCCGGGTGCCGCTTTTTGGCGTCCGATTACACGTTTTGAGTTTCTGTGTGCGCAGTGTTTGGCTGGGGTGTGTCGGTCTGTTCTTTGGGCGCAGTTTCGGGACCGGGTGCGCCTGTGTGTGATCGTTTTATAAATTCCTTGGCAAAATGTTTGTATGCCTTTGCTCCGGATGAACTCGGGTCATATTGAATTATGGCCTGTCCGTAGCTGGGGGCTTCGCTTATGCGCACATTGCGCGGGATTATTGTGTCGTATACTTTATTGCCGAAATGGCGCCAGACTTCTTTGACTACGTCTGCCGCCAGGTTTGTACGGCCGTCGAACATGGTCATTAATATTCCTTCCAGTTCAATGCGGGGGTTTGCTCCGCTCTGATGGAGTTTTTCGATCAGCCGAACGATAACGCTGAGTCCTTCCAGCGCGTAATACTCACACTGCATGGGAACGATCAGTGAATCGGCGGCTGCCAGCGCGTTCATAGTCAAAATACCGAGAGATGGCGGGCAGTCCACGAAAATGAAATCATATTTATTTTCTCCGATTACAGGTGTAACAGCGTTGCGGAAGCAGTGCAGGTAGCCTTCCGAGCGGGCTATATCAACTTCTGATCCCGCGAGATCCAGCTCGGATGCGATGATGTTGAGTCCGGGTGTGGATGTTTCCTGTATGAGGGATAAGGCAGTTCCGTTTCCGAGAAGGGGCTGATAGAGGCTCATGCCGCTAGCGGGTGTTATGCCGATTCCGCTTGTGGCATTGCACTGCGGATCAATGTCTATTAGCAGAACTTTGTGGCCCAGTTCGGCGAGGCATACGGACAGATTGATCACGGTTGTTGTTTTTCCAACGCCGCCTTTCTGATTTGCTACGGCTATCATTCTGGTTTTCATATCATTTTTTCATTTTTCGCATAGGCAAAAAGGCCGCCGGACTTTATTACCGGAGCCACAGCGCCAAGGGATTTAAGGTCGAAAATCTGCCCTGATGATAAGTTTGTTATCTGGCCTGATTGTATGTTGATCTGAACATTTTCGCCGGTTTTAAATTGTTCACACAGGCATTGTGTGCTTTCGAGAGGGTATAATTCTCCGGTGGCCACAGCGTTTCTGAAGAAAATGCGCGCGTATGATTCAGCCACGACTGCTCTCACGCCGGCGGCGCCGAGGCACACGGGCGCGTGTTCGCGTGATGATCCGCAACCGAAGTTTTTCCCGGCGATGATAACGTTAAATTCGGATTCATTCCTGCCTTCCTCGACAAAGCGTGGAAAATTATCGGGCAGTCCGGAGAGAGCGTAACTGCCGAGTTTCTTGTATTCCTCAGGTATTCCCGGAATCAAAGTGAGATATTGAGCCGGGATTATTATGTCAGTGTCTATGTTGTCTCCCAGTACGTATGCTTTGCCTGTTATAATGTCGTTATCGTTTTTTGTCATGACTTGTTAACCTTTACATAAAATCGCGCGGATCTGTTATATAACCGGTGATTGCCGACGCGGCCGCTGTCAGAGGAGAAGCGAGATAGATGGACGCGTGTTTGGATCCCATGCGATTGATGAAGTTTCTATTGGTTGTGCTTATGACAACTTCATTTCCATGTGTTCTGCCGAAAGTGTCTTCGGGGCCGCCGAGGCACGCGGCGCAGGATGGCGGGGCAATGTCTTTACAGCCGGCTTCGGCAAAGATTTCCAGCAGAGATTTATTTTCTATGGTATTTGTCAATAGACCTTCCGCGACTTCAGCGGTAGCGGGGACGAGGAATGTATCTATTTTGACTTTCCGGCCTTTGAGTATTTTCGCGGCCATGATGAAATCTGCCAGTTTGCCGCCGGTGCAGGACCCGATATAAGCGCGGTCGAGTTTTACTTTTGATCTATCTTTGGCGGGCGCGTAATTTGACGGCAGATGCGGTTCTGCCACACATGGAACAAAAGTTGAAACATCATAATCATAATGTTTTGCGACCGGCGCGTTTTTGTCACTGTACACGGGAGTGAAAGGTTTATTCGTTCTGGCTTTGACGTAATCAAGGGTTTTCTGGTCAGGCTCGATAATGCCGTTTTTGGCTCCGGCTTCTATGGCCATGTTGCATATTGTCATACGTTCCTCGATATCGAGGCTGGCTATTGCTTCGCCTTGAAATTCCATCGCGCAATATGTTGCGCCGTCAACGCCTATATCGCCGATGATACGGAGTATTATATCTTTTCCGGTAATGTAGTCCGGTTTTGAGCCGTTGAGCTGGAATCTGATTGTTTCGGGCACTTTCAGCAGAAGTTTGCCTGTTCCCATTACGAAAGCGGCGTCTGTATTGCCTATTCCGGTGGCGAAAGCGCCCAATGCTCCATGAGTGCAGGTGTGAGAGTCGGTTCCGAAGATTACCTCGCCGGGCCGGACGTGACCCTCCTGAGGCAGGGCAAGGTGGCATACGCCTTTATAGGCCGGTGTGCCCACATCGTAATAATGCGGCAGACTTTGTTCCTTTGCGAAAGTGCGCAGAATATCAACATTGCGGTGCGCTTTCTTGTCGGCCGTAAAGATGTAGTGATCGGGTATTATTACGACCTTGTCTTCATTCCATACTCTGGTGTTGGAACCGAATTTATCTTTAAAAATCTCAATTGTGCCTGGGCCGCAGACGTCGTGAGTCAGCAGGATATCCGCGTTGGTCCAGATGTTTTCACCCGGTTTTACGCTTTTATTACCTGAAGCTCTTGCCAGTATTTTTTCAGTGATTGTCGCGCTCATTATTATTTCTCAAGCAGGATATATAGGCCTTATTATTTGTTTTTTACCAGTGAGAAGAATCGATCCTCGTATTCTTTAAACACTCTATAAGTCTGCAGTTTTTTTGCGAGATCGTTGATAAGCGATCTGTCTTTGCCTGCCGCTTCGAATGAGGCCTCTATTTCCTCGCGGATGCCTTTCAAAATGCCGCCTTCATTATCAAACATGTGTTGTTGTTCAAGTTGTTGAAAATTGATTCGAACGGATTTTTCCATGATTTTTGCGAACAGTTTTATCAGGCATACGTCCCATGGCTTATCAACGCCAATCACCACGGCGCTGAGCGGGTCATCCTTCGCTTTTACTTCTGATTTGACACGCTCCACTACGGCCTGCAGATTGTCTGAAATGACATGTTCGCTGAATTCCTGCTGTTTGAGCGTGTAGCCGTATTGAAGAACGCGAACGGCCGATTCGTTTTCCCTCAGCCATTCGAGATATTTGCCGGCCTGTTCGCCGAACCCTTCAAGTATGATTTCTGAATATGATTGTGGCGCTATGATTTTAGGCTGGCTGGCGTGCATTCTGCCTTCCCGGACCCTGACCTGGTTCACGCTGTCCATTAATTCGCTTACAAGATGGTAATTAAGAACTGTTGTGCCGAATGTTTCGATATGCTGTTTGGGCAGCATTATAATCCGGGTGTTGTTAACGGCATACCAGAAATTTAATGGATCATTCTTTTTCATGACTTAGAATTAATAGCAAAAAGTACGGAAAAGAAAACATTTTTTTCCTGATTTAGACCATAAAGAAAAGCAATTCCTGCCTGCCATGCGGTTTGCAGTGCTTGTTATTGGTCGGTATTGAGCTCCACTGTCACGGGGCCTTCGTTGATGATTTCAACTGTCATCATGGCTCTGAAAATTCCGGTGAATACACGTGTTTCTCCGATGGCTTTGCGGAGGGTTTCGACGTATATATTATAGAGATTCCCGGCAGTTTCGGGTGGTGCGGCGTTGACAAAACTGGGTCTATTGCCTTTACGTGTGTCGGCGTACAGTGTAAATTGTGAAATTACAAGTATTTCACCGTTTATATCCTGTATTGAAAGATTCATGCGGTCATTTTCGTCGGGGAATACCCGCAGGCACACGGTTTTGGCGGCAAGCCGGCGTGCGTCTTCTTCGGTGTCGCCTGTTTTTACACCCAGCAATACGACATATCCGCGGTTGATCTGGCCGGTTATTTTGTTGTCAACCGTGACACTTCCGCGTGACACTCTTTGTATTAATGCTTTCATTTTTCAGTTACCCACTGTTTCGCCTTACTATCGATTCGTGTTTACGATAATCGTAATGCTGTTTTTTGCAATAAAAGTTTTTTGTAAAGATGCGTAATTTAAGGACGGGATCTTCCGCGGATTGTGATATAAAAGGCTTGTTTCATTGTGAAACATTGAAATAGAGTAATTTGATTTCCCTGAAAATCACGAGGGGGCTGAACAATGATAAAAAGTTTTTCTGTAAAAACAGGGGCAAGATCTGATTTTGTTGACATTACCGGCCGGGTTCAAGGTGTTGTCAGCGAGGCGGGTGCGGATGACGGTGTTGTGACTGTTTTTGTGCCGCATACCACCGCGGGTATCACTGTTAACGAAAATGCCGATCCTGACGTGGTGGTTGACATTATCGCGGCGCTGGAAAAAATTGTGCCGTGGCAAGGAGGGTACCGGCATTGTGAGGGCAACTCTGCGGCGCACGTCAAAGCCAGTATGATGGGATCATCCGTTCAATTGCCGGTAAGCGGCGGGCGGATAAAGCTTGGAACATGGCAGGCTGTGTATTTGTGCGAATTTGACGGGCCGCGCACGCGCCAGGTTGAAGTGGTGATTGATAAACACTGATGTAAAAAAGATTTTAGGTTTATAGCCGGAAGAGGGGATGTGTGAATCATAAAAATGTCAAGCGACAGGCGATTCTCATTCTGGGCCCTACCGGGTCGGGCAAGACGCCGCTGGGGGAATATCTGGAGAGTTCCGGTCTGCAGGGGAAGCGGTGCGCCCATTTTGATTTTGGCGCGAACCTGCGTGAACTGGCGGGTGGAAAGTCATGTTGTGAATTATTGACGCCGGAAGATGTTCAGGTTGTAAGTCATCTCTTGAGAACAGGCGCTCTGCTGGAGATGAATCAGTTTCACATCGCGCGCAAGATATTGACGTGGTTCATGGATGGCAGGGGAATGACAGAAGAAGACTGGGTGATCCTCAACGGAATGCCGCGTCATATCGGCCAGGCGGAAGGGGTGGCTGATATTGTTGATGTTAAGAAGGTGGTGTATCTGGAGTGTGAATCGCGGGTCATAGTCGAAAGAATAAGGCTGAATGCCGGGGGCGACAGGACTGGCAGGGTGGATGATTCAGAGTCTGAAATAGCTGCAAAACTGAAGCTTTTTCAGGAAAGGACTGTTCCTCTTCTTGACCATTACCATGGAAAAGGGATAAGGATAGTCCGTGTTCGGATTAAAGAGAGGACCATGCCGAGGGATGTGGCTCTTATAATTGGGGGATGATAAAATGGTTTTAAAAGTTAACGGAGATATAGTGCCGGATGAGGCGATTGAGTTTGAGTTGGGCCGTCTTATAAAATTTTATTCCCAGCAGATGAATGAGGTGGAATTAAGGAAGCAGATGGATCTGCTTCGCAAGCGGGCTAAAGAGCAGGCGATAGGCGCCAAGTTGCTGATAGAGCAGGCATGCAAGCTGGATATCAAGGTTACGGAAGAAGATATCGAGAACAGGTTGAAAAAACTTATTACGGAAGCCGGCGGCGAAGAGGTGTTTCAAAAGATTTTGCATGATCAGAAAATGACCGCGAAGGCGGTCAAGGAAAACATCAGGCAGGGTCGCAAGGTTGATTTGCTGATAGAAAAAATTACGGAAGGCGTGGATGATCCGACGGAAAGAGAAATAAAGGATCATTTTGAAGCGCATCGCAGTGAATACATGAAGCCGGAGCGGGTTTCCGCCCAGCATATTTTGATAAAGGCTGTTTCCGGCAGGGAGGAAGACAAGAAGTTGGCCCGGCAGAAGCTTCTTGAGATCAAACGCCGGATAGATGAGGGGGCTGATTTTTCGGAGGAAGCTGCGGCGCATTCGGATTGTCCCAGCGGCAAGAGGGCGTGTGGCAGTTTGGGCTGGTTTACATCCGGCATGATGGTTCCTGAATTCGAGAAAGTTGCGTTTGGTATGACAGATGGCGAGGTCAGCGGCATAGTTGAAACGAAGATCGGGTATCATATCATCAAAAAAACGGGGCATGAAGACAGCCGTGAGGCCGATTTTGATGAAGTTCGCGAGCAGATACGTTATTTTTTGAGGCATTCGCATCGCGGAGAGGTGATATCTGCTTATGTCAAGGAACTTAGAAGCAAAGCAGTGATAGAGGAGAAATGAGGCCGGTGGATGCGGTTTTTTGTTTCATGTGTAAAATTACGGTATAAAGGAGCAGTGACTTGTGGCGAGAAGAAATGACAGAGTTTCCAAAACGATGCTGATCAAGATATCGCCGGATATGATTGCGGATGATGCCAGCGGTCTGGTTGGTCAGAAGATAAAGCCCAAGGCGTCTGTTTCATTTGAAGAAGCTGAAGCGCCGCGCACGAGTGTTGCTGAAGTTCCTGTTGTGCATACAGAAATGCAACAGCTCTTTCAGGGTGTTTATGACGCTGGACTGATTACGGATCTTAGCGGCAAGATTATTGACGCCAATGTGCGTGCCACCCAGTTTCTTGTGTACAGTGTTGAAGAGTTGAACAGTCTGCAAATTGTGGACATTATTGTCGGCCTTGACAGTTCGACAATAGAGACCATTGTGGCCAATCTTGAGAACGACAAATTTACACTGCTTGAGGCCAATTGTGTCCGCAAGGACGGTTATCAATTTCCTGCTGAAATTACTACCAGCAAGATCCGTTCTTCGTCAGAGGGCAATGATCAGCTGTGTTTTTTTATTCGTGATATAACCAATAGAAAAAAGGCGGAGGAGGCCTTGCAATGGGCGCACACTCAACTTGAGGCCAGGGTGCATGAATTGAATGATGCCATCACGAAGCTTCAAGAGCATGACAAGGCCAAGTCGCAGTTTGTTTCCAATGTATCTCATGAATTCAGAACGCCGTTGGCGTCTATCAGCTACATGACCAACAACATACTGAAAGGCATTTTTGGCGCGATACCTGATGGTGTGAAAACATATATTGAGATGATTCGCGAGGATAGTCAGAGACTTGCCCGGACGGTTGAAGATATTCTGGATGTCAGCCGCATTGAAGCGGGTGGTCTCGTTCTGAACGGTGGCAAGGTGAACTTCACATGGCTGACGCGGCATACTGTGGAATCGTTGATGGTACATGCCGAATCCGAGCAGTTGACGTTGGTGTTTGAGTCTAACAACATAAACAGTTTCGTTGATTGTGATCTACGCAGGATGGAACGGGCGATCACCAATGTTGTAAAAAACGCCATCAAATTCAATGAGCGGCACGGTAATGTATGTGTCAGCTTGAGGGTGGATGAAGCAGAGCCCGGTTTTATTGTTCTCGACGTTGAGGATACAGGTATCGGGATAGAGCCGGAATATTTGCCGCGGGTTACTGAAAGATTTTTCCGGGTGGGCGAGTTTGTGAGTGGAACAGGGCTGGGCCTGGCAATATGCAAGGAAATAGTAGAATGTCATGGCGGCACATTGAAGGTGGCAAGCCCTCCGCCGGGCAAGCCGAAAGGGACGCTGGTTTCCATATACCTGCCGATGAGCGCGCCTGCCAAGGTGGTTGTGTTGTCTGACAACGATGAAAATCGAAATGCCCTTGTAAATGATATGACAAACCACGGTTTTGAGGTGGTGTATGGTTCTCTTCTGGAAATGGATGTAAATCTTGTACAACAGGCGGCTCCTGATGTAATATGCGTGGATTGGGTTGGGCCGGGAATGGAGGGAAGTATTGTCCTTGCCGGCATCAAAGGGGATGAAGTTTTGCGAAAGGTGCCGGTTTTTGTTGTGACCGGCGTTCAGGCAGAACCGTTGAAGATGGAGATTATTGATGGTCTTGAACTGCCCGTTTTGAACTGCCCGTGGAATGAAAAAGATTTGATGAATTGCATCGAAGATTGTATGTTGCCAGTGCATAAAACATCCTGATGAAGGAAAAGCAGGAAAGAGATGATGTATGAACGCTTCTCAGAAAAACACAATTATGGTGGTGGATGACGAAAAGCATCTTCTGGTGTCCGTCCGTGATTTCCTTGTGTCGGAAGGTTTTGAAGTTGTTCTGGCGCGGAGCGGGGAGGAGGCGCTGGAAAAACTCGGTGAAGCGTCGCCTGATCTCATACTTCTCGATATCAGCATGCCGGGAATGGGCGGTGTCGGGTTTCTGAAAAGGATATCTTCTCCTGACGGCAAGACGAGTCATCCGGTTCTTGTTCTTACGGCGCGTTCGACGATGAAAGAATTTTTCGACACCGTTGCTGTTGAGGGTTTCCTTGGCAAGCCGTGTTCAGAGACGGTATTGATGCGGAAGATACGCGAGATTCTCGGGCGGACTAAGGTTTTTGAAAGCAGGCAGGAGGCAGGTGCGTCGCGGAAGATACTTCTGGCTGAAAACGATTTTAAGGCGGCAGATGTTATGCGCAAGGCGATAGAAGCGGCCGGGCATGAGATAGAGATTGTTTCAAGCGGGCCGGAGGTTCTTGAGCGGGCGCCGGTATTCAAGCCGGATGTGATTATCATGAAAGAAATTCTTCCGAGACTGAACGGTGGCGCGGTAGCTTCGTTGATACAGGTGATGCCCAGCATAAACTCCATACCTGTTGTTATGTATGATGAAAGCCGCAAAGATGATCCGAATCTTCTTGCTCGTTACAGCAGGACAAAATGTGTGAGAAAGGCTCTGGTCAGTTCGGATCCTTATGATTTGCTGAAAGCTATTCAGGGATTATCCTGATGAGTTGTTGGATTTCTTCTTTTTATTACGGGGCGTAGCGCAGACTGGTAGCGCACTTGAATGGGGTTCAAGGAGTCGTGAGTTCAAATCTCACCGCCCCGACCAATTTTTGCTAAAACCACCATGACAGTGATATGATAGCAATATTTCGGTATTTTCAATAGGAGGTGAGGTGCAGAACGCAGTTCACTACGAGCGCCGGGGGCAGGCGCGAGAAGCGGCTGACGCATGTCAGCCCCGAAGGGCCAGGACATCGGGAGGTGTCCGCAGCAAATCTCACCGCCCCGACCAATTTGGTATATTCCGGGCACATCCTTTACATTACAGTTTATTCAGGGCAAATGATTACAGCATATTCACATCTTTCACAGTGAAGCGGAGGTCAGGATGGAGCCTTGGCGCAGGAGGGCTTTACTTCTATTTATTCATCTTGGCTGGTTTCCGGCGGGTATGACGCCGGGCGGCAGTTTTTACATCATATCGCGCCTGTGTCTCCCGCACCGCGGAAGGCAGTTTATTCAGGCGTCGCGCGCCTTTCATAAAGATTCTCTGCATTTCCACTAACCCGCTTGTTGTACGCAGAGGGCCGTTATGGGAACTGCTCAACTCGAGAAGCGTATTGACCTCACTGAAACGATAAGGCAACCCCCGCAATTTCTGCCGCCGTATTTCCTCCAATTCAGAACCGGCTTGCTTCCAAATATCTATGATTCGTTTCATTTTAGTTTTTTCGCGGGAGCGTTTCATCTTTGCATTAAAACCTTTTTTGCCTGCTGTACCAATTCAGGGGTTCCCTTAAATCCACAGAGAGTTTTAAGATGTTTGAGAATGTATTTGGTATTCAGGCGGCCTTCCTGCCGGATGGCTATGCTTTCCGCGTCATGCCAGTCTTTTTGACGCGCGGCAAACACTTTCATGACAAACAAATCTTCCGCGGTACAAACCGGAAGGCGTAATCCCCTGGCGAATTCATGTTTCACAACCCTGCGCATCATGTTTTTTTCGAACGGCAAACAACCCAGTGAGATATCCACGGGTATATTGTTGGAGGCGTAAAGAAGAATAACACGGTTGGTAAGCGCAAAATTTTCAGCATTCGAAATCCTGGGCTTAAAGGCGCCAAGCAAAGCTTTAACGAAACGTTTTTCATCATTCAGACCGGCAAGTACGGTAATGTCAACATCCAGGGTTCCGCGTGGTTCTCCCCATCGTTGAACTGCCAATCCGCCGATAATGCAGAAGTTCCATTTTTGTGCCATCATGAAATCACATATTTCTTTGGCGGCGACAAATAATGCGTTCATTTCTAATACTCCTGTTTGTGGGGACTTTTGCCAGCACAAAACATCATATTCCGTTTTGCCGTAATACGTCAACGGTTTACCTGGTATCATTGCTGATTTTCACGCAATATCCGGCCAGGACATCGGGAGGTGTCCGCAGCAAATCTCACCGCCCCGACCAAATGGGTATATTCTGGGCACATGGTTTACACTATGGCAATATGGCCCATCAATTTTTGATTTTTGTTTTCCACCATCCGCCGCCAAGCGCGTGAAATAGGGTTGCAATATTTGCGGTTCTTCTCTTAATCCCATATTTTGCGTTCAAGAAACATTTTGCCCCTGAAAGGTGTTGGAAGAGATGGAATTCAACATCAATGCAGTTGTCTATGGATGTCACTAAAAAGTGAATTGCAGACTATTCCAGATCAGTGCGGTGCTTGAAAAAGCGTTCCTGAATTTTTTCCATATATAGATAAATACCCGGCGTGACAAAAAGTGTGATGATCTGTGCAAAAACCATTCCGCCGACGACAACCAGTCCAAGAGGGATGCGACTTGATGCGTCCATGCCGTAACCCATTGCGATCGGTAGTGTGCCTAATATGGCGCACAATCCTGTCATCAAAATAGGCCTGAATCGTACAATGCATGCGTCATAAATAGCGTCAAAGCTGTTTTTGCCTTCCCTTTTGCGCTGTTCAGCGAAGTCAACCATAAGAATGCCGTTTTTGGTAATCAATCCGACGAGAACGAAAACGCCGATATATCCATACAGTGAAAGTTCGCGGCCGAATGCAAGTAGTGTCAGGAGTCCACCGAACACAGCTACCGGTAATGTTGTCAAGATGGTAAACGGATGTATGTAGCTTTCGTAAAGAATGCCAAGAGCTATATATTTTAGAAATATAGCAACAAGTAAAAGTATGCCAAGACTGGTGATGGATTTTTTAAACTCAAGAGCATCGCCGACGAACCTGCCCTGTACGCCGGGCGGCAGGACTTTTGCCGCAACTTTTTCAATCGCTTTAGTGGCGACACTAAGCGGTACGCCGGGCGGTATGCTGAATGATATTGTGGCCGCCTCGTGCTGTTGAGCACGCTGAACATTCTGAGGGCCGGCGCCTTCTGTCCATTTTGTGATTGATTTCAGCGGAACCAGTTTGCCGGTGGCGGGGGAGCGCAGATACAACATGGCGAGGTCTTCTGGCCGGCATTGCCGGTCTTTGTCGATTTCGGTTATCACCTGATACTGGTCCTGGTCGGTTGTAAACTGGGCGACATATCCTTTGGCAAAGGAAAAGGCGAGTGCTTGTTCAATAGTGGATGCTGTAATTCCCAGAGCGGAAGCTCTTTCGCGATCGATGGCAACATTCAATTTCGGCATGTTCAGTTTAACGCTGTTTTGGATTCCGAATAAAAACGGAATACCGCGCAATTGCTGTTCCAGTTTCTGGGCTGTCTCGTAAACAAGATCGCGATTCAGACCCAAAAGCATGTATGCGTAGTCACTGCCTACGGCAGTGGATTCAGCGCCGGAACTGATTTTCATAACCGGCATGGCTCTAAGAAATGTGACGCCATCAGGCAGCATAAACAGTTTGCCCATAAATTCCTGTGCAATTTGATCTATCGGGGGGCGTTCCTTTGGCGGTTTCAGCCGGATGAAAATAAAACCCATGCTCTGGTCCGCGCCCGGCATCATTCCTGTTACATTACCGACCTGGCTGACGTAAGGATTTTGCCGGATTATGGCGGAAACTTTCGTCTGGTAATTCCGTATCTGTTCGGTGGAAGAGCCTTGCGGCATTAGCATGCCGCCCATTATGAAACTACTGTCTCCGGGTGGCAGGAATGAGCTGGGGAGTATGAAGTAGAAGATTAAAGTCCCAATGATACATGTTATCCACATGACTACAGTTGTCCACTTGTGATGAAGTTGCCACTTAAGCGCTTTTCCGTATGAAGCGATCATTTTGTTGATTGTTGAAGAAATGCGCTTTTGAAGCTTATTGGGCTCTTTATGGTGTTTTATGATATGAGCGCACATCATCGGCGACAGTGTGAGGCCGAGAAAGGTTGAGACGATGATCGCATAAATTACCGTCATGGCAAATTCACTGAGATTACGTCCGACTGCACCGCTCATAAACACAAGAGGCAAAAACACTATAATCAACGCCACGCTTGTTGAAATTAAGGTAAAAGTTATTTCTTTCATGCTTAATACTGCCGCCGGAATGGGCTTGAGTCCTTCTTCGAGATGGCGCACGGTATTTTCAAGAACAACAATGGCGTCATCCACAAGGAATGTTGCGGCAAGGACAATGCCCATAAGCGACAGGATGTCTATGTTGAACCCGGAAAAGAGCATCAATAATGCTGTACCCAGCAAAGTGACAGGTAGAACGATGCTGGGTACAAGAGTTTCACGTACGCGTCCGAGAAAGCCGAAAATCACAAACACTATGAGTATGAGCGCGATAAGAATGGTTATCTGAACATCTTTCAGGGATTCATGAATTGGCGCCGCACCGTTGAAAAGAGTATCAATATGGATTGAGCTGGGCAGTTCTTTTTTTACCTCTTCGAGCGTTTTGACGATTCTGTCGGCAACTTCGACTGTGTTAACCCCGCTGATACGGGAGATTGGCATTACAACGCATTTGTCATGTTCCGGTTCGCCGGATTTTCCGTAACGTATGTCCACAAGGTCATTCGCGACGCTATCAATACATTTGGCGATGTCTTTCAGTCGCACCGGCGCGTTGTTACGGTAGGCAATTATCAGATCTTCATATTCTGCCGCTGATCGTAACTGGCCCTGCGGTTCGATCGTGAAAGTGCGTTGCGCTCCGTTTAGACTGCCGCCCGGAATATTTACTGTGCCGGCCTTCAGCGTCATGGCCAGTTCGTCAACACCAATCTGATAATGAGCAAGTTTTTCGGGGCTGAACTGAATGCGTACGGCGCGCTTTGCCCCATAAACCTGTACCTTCGAAACACCCTCCAGCATGCTCATTTTTCTGGCAACAATGTGATTCGCGTAATCATAAAGATCACCGTGTGTCAGTGTATCGGAATAAAACATTAGGAAATAAACAGGGTGATCCGACGGATTAAATTTCTGGTACATTGGCGGAGCAGGCAGATCTTTAGGAAGGTTGTTCTGTGCCCTTGCTATTGCCGCCTGAACGTCAGGCGCGATAATATCCACATTGCGATCCAGGCTGAACGTGAGGTTAATGGTGGTAATGCCCTCCTTGTTGTCGGAGAACATGGATAGCAACCCGTTAATCTGGGTAAATTCATTTTCCAGTGGTGTTGCGACAGTACTTGCCATGGTGGCCGGGCTGGCGCCGGGATAAGCTACTGTAACCTGTATAACCGGATAATCCACTGTTGGCAGGCTGTTCACCGGCAAGCGGAAATAAGCCCATGCGCCAAACACTGTGATGACAACAGTCAGGAGCGTTGTCATAATCGGACGTCTGATAAAAGTTTCTGAAAAATGCACGGTTCTTCTCCGTTCTTATCTATTCGTTTTTATTTTCTGGCGTTTGGCTGCTTTCCTTTGGATTTGCAGTTTTGCTGTCAGGCGCGGTTCCGGCGGGGGCCCCCGGTGCGGCTCCTGCTGGTGGCATTTTTGACAAGTCCATTACTGTCGCGCCGGGGTACAGCATGAATTGACCAAGTGCTACAATTTGTTCATCTGCCGATACTCCCTCGATGACCTGCAAAAGGTTGTTATAGCGCACCCCGATTTTTATCTGGCGCAGATCGGCCTTATTTTCCTTTGTGACCGCGAACAGATAGGGGCCCAGCTTGCCGAACTGAACCGCGCTTTCAGGAATCATTACGGCATTAGTGATTATGCCGGCAATAATGCGGACATCAACAAACTGGTTTGCCCATAACTTTAAATCAGGATTGGGAACTTCGCCGCGCAGAAGGATTGTGCCTGTGGCAGGATTGACCGCGTTATCCACAAATTCCAGCGTTCCGGCATAGCTGTTTGCGGAGCCTCTGGGTGTAACTTCTATTTTGACTTTGCCTTCGGCCATGGATTGACGGATGGCCGGTAAATACTGGTCAGACACTGAAAAAGCGACGCGAATCGGGTCGTAACTGCGTATATTGGTCAAGCGGGTCATTCCCGCGGCAACCAGATTGCCTTCATCAACGTATATCTTGGAACAGACGCCGGCAACTGTTGAGGTTATTGTGCAGCGCGAAAGGTTGATGTTCGCCTGTTCAAGCAAAGCGCTGTCCATCTGCAATTGTGCTTCTATAGCGCTAGCCTTTGTTTTTATGGTATCGAAATTTTCCTGTGAAATAAGGTTTTTATCTAACAGCGGCTTATTGCGTTCCATTGTAACGCGCGCGAGCTCAAAATTTGCCTTGTCGGCATTAACCATACCCTCTACCTGTTTCACCCGGGCGGCATAATCACATGTGTCTATTATGAACAAAGGCTGTCCGGCAGTCACAGTATCGCCGTCTTTGATCAGATTTTTAACAAGCATTCCCGACACCTGCGGGACAACATCGACGCTTATTTTGTCCTCCGTATTGCCGAAAGTATTGATGACAATGGGTGTGTCCATTTTTATGGCAGTTCCGATTGTCACAGACATGGGCGGCATGGCGTGCGGGCCGCCTTTTTTTCCGCACGCGTTTAGTGTCAAAGTCAATCCTACGCATAAAGTTATATTGAACACGAATCGCAAGTTTTTATTCATTTTTTAATTATCCTTCTTTATAGGTGCAGTGAAAATCTCATCAAGTCCGCTGGTTCCGCCTTTTTCCAGCAAACCTGTGGAATGGGCCAGGTTCGCGAGAGTCAGGAAAACATCTTGACGGGCGGCGGTGTTCAGGGCGCGCGCCTGCGCCAGCTGTGTTTCGGCATTCAGAAGATCAAGGATATTGATCAGTTGTCCTTTGTAACTCTCCAGTGCAAGGTCGTAAGAAGCCGAAGCGCTTTTGAGCAGAGCCGTGCTGAACTTGTATTTCTGAAGTGATGTTTCGTAATTGTTGTATTTGTTCCATACATCGGCCGAAGCGGCAAGTTCGGCCTGCTGAAGCTGGGCTTCCATTGATTCCGACAGGGCAATTGCCGTGCGTTTCTCACTGGTGTTCTGCATGCCGTCAAAAAGTGTCCATTGCAGACTTAACGCACCGCCGAAGGTTGTATCGTTTTCCTGCATATCTTTTCCTGTAGCGGCGTCGTAGTAATTGCGGTTTACGGAACCGTTGAAATAGAGAGACGGCCAGAATGAGGCGCTTGCCACTTTTACTGCCGCTTGTTTCGCGGTCAGCATTGCCCGCAAGGCCGAAATATCAGGGCGGCGATTCAGAGAATCGTCTATCAGTTTTCTCATATCCTGTGTGATAATTGATTCAGGAATTTCGCCTGATGGCTGTGCCAGTTGTATTTCCGTGTCAGCCGGGACCCCGATAACTTGAGCGAGGTTGGCGCGCGCTGTTTTGTAAAGACCCTGCGCTCCGGCCAGATTGTAGAGTGATTGATCATATCCGGCCTGCGCCCTCATGACATCCAGATCGGTAGCGCTTCCCTGCTTCCTTCGTTCCTGAGCTATTTCAAGCGTCTTTTGAGAATCCTTGACGCTTGCATCGGCGGCTTCGATTCCGGATTTGGCGCTGATTACGCTGTAATATGATATTTCTGCCGCCAGCAGTATGTCTTGAATTGATTTGTTGAAATTAAAATCCGCGGCGTAAACTGTCTGTAAAGCCTGCTCCACGGCCGCCTTCCGGCCGCCGCCGAAATTGATGATAAGATAATTCACCTGAAGGCCGGGTCCGTATTTGGTGTAGTCGGAATCAAACCCCTCCGGACTTGCAGTTGTTTGTTGGCGGCTTTCTGAAGCTATGGCCTTTATTTCCGGCATGAAATAGCCGCGCGCGAAGGTAACCTGTTCGGCGGCGGCGCGTGCTTCGTTCCATGTTTTGCGGCTTGCCGGATTGTTTTTAAGGGCTATATCCGTCAATTCCGCGAGCGTAAGCGGCTTTGAGAAATCAAGTTTCTGTCCACGCAAGTTGCTCCATACCGTATCCGGTTTTTCTGCATTTGCGGGAGGCGTCCATTTTGTTGATGCGTCTTCAGGTATCGGCGAAGATGCGCATCCGGTCATAATAAAAACAGAGCCGATTATTGAAAGCACTAAAAATTCAGATTTCACTTTTACCCCTTTTTCCCTTTGTGTTCTGATGTCGTGGCTTTAAGAATCATCTCCACTACGGTTTTAACGTAGGTTTCCGGCTTGACGGTGTTGAAGCTGAATACTGTTTTAAAGAATATATAATGTACCAGAGTGCCTATGAATATTTGAGCGTAGACTTGGGGGTTGTCCATTTTCAGTCTGCCCAGCCGGACTTCTTCACGGAAGAAATTCCCCAGCACTTTCATTCGCTGGACGGGGGGAGGGACTCCGTCATGTTCACAGTGTTTCGGACTTTTGATGGTGAAGCCTCTTGATCTGACCATGATCATGCATGGCAGTACAATTTGCAGGTGTTCCAGAATCTGCATTCCGATGGCTGTAAGATTTTTGCGAAGGTTGCCGTGTCCGGCGGATTTCATCAGGTTCTCTTCCCATGACGATATACTGGCGTCTGTTTCCATTGCCGCCATGAAGAGGTCGTTTTTGGTTTTGAAGTGTTTAAAGAGAGATCCTTCAGAGACGCCTGCTTCCTCTGACACTTGTTTTGTGCCGGCGCCGTAGCCGTGCCGGAGAAAGACTTTCCGCGCGGCTTGAAGTATGGCTTCCCTGTTTATGGATGTTGGTCTGGACATCTATCTCCTTTTATAAGTAAGTACTCACTCAATAATACAAACCGGTTGTCATGTCAAATGTTTTTTGAGCGCAGTATCGGGAAATCATTTTAAAACAAGCGCGGGATGGCTGTTTTTGTATAGGGGAGACCCGGCGCGAGACGGGGTCTATTGGGATCGCGGTTTCTCGACATGATTCTTTAGCTCGTCGGTGAGGGCATCCCAGAGATGAGGATGGGATTCGATCAGTCGGGCGATATCTGCGAGGTCTTTGATTCTCTTGCTCTGTCTGCGTTTCGAGTCAGACCACGCCCTGATCTTGCCTTGGAGCGTGTCTTCCAGCGATGCAACGCGGAGAAGGATGCCGTGGACATCGGCAGCAACGGAGCGTGATGGAAAATCCCGATAGAAGTCTTCGGTGCTGAGCTGAACGCTGACCGCAGAAGTGCCTTTGAAATTGACAGACCATTCGAACGTCTCTGCAGCAAAGCCTGCACCTTTAAGAATAGAAATGGTGCGTTCTATTGCATCTGAAGCGACCACCAAATCCACGTCCTGAGTGACCATGGGGTGCTCTGCCCAATGGTTTACTGCTACGCCACCAATAGCGCACCAGGGAATGTCGGCCTTCTCAAGGGTGGCAACGAGCTTCATAACGTCGTCCGCGCCACCGGAGGTCTGCCAGTCAAAGAATTCTTTCGCTGTCATGGAGTCAATCTAACAAAAATGGGTGTCCAGCGCCATTCTTTTTTGCCCCAACTTTCGTGCACGCCTGTCCAAAATAGAATTTCCTGGACAGTATTTGACAACCTGAAATCGCAAAACCTGACCAATACTCGAATTTCTTAGAAAAAGAGTGCTGATTTATGGAGAATGGATTTAACCCATATTTTGCGTTTAAGAAACATCTTGCCGGGCAAGATGTGGCAAGGATAAGGATTTTAACATCAATGCAGTTATCGATGGATGTCGCAAAATGCGGGTTTTAAAACAAGCGCGGGATGGCTGTTTTTGTGCAGGGAAGACCCGGCGCGAAACGGGGTCTATTTGGATCGCGGTTTCTCGACCTGACTCTTTAGCTCGTCGGTGAGGGCATCCCAGAGATGAGGATGGGATTCGATCAGTCGGGCGAGGAATTATTCCCTAAACCCTCCCTGTCTGAGTAGTTACGTGCATTTTTTTGAATCCCATTCAGCGAACAACAATATCCGGGTTAAAGATTTTTTAGCAGGTTCTGAGTCCAATCTTTGGCTCTTTGAAGATTGTTTTCCCGGTTTTTCTTTAGCGGGTCCTGAAAATCGATTTCGCCTAGTACCTGATTATTTTTCAGTGCGTCTTTCATCTTTTGGAAAATACCGCCTTTTCCGCCGCCGTGACAGCAGAAGAGTGCTATTTTTTTGTCTGATAATGGATGCGAGGTGAAGAATGAGTTTAATGGCGGGGCATAAGTCCATGCCCATACTGGTGTTCCGATAAACAGAACATCATATTCTTGAGGATCTTTATCAAGAGGAAGTAGTTCCGGCTTGCTTTTCATCATAGCCGCCTTGCCGCCCCAGACGTATTTCATAAATCCTTTTGATGGTATTTCGTTTTTTGGTTTCAATTCAAGCAGGTAGGCGCCTGCTGTTTTGGCGATTTGTTCGGCA
>JBFZFB010000092.1:0-8725 GCA_041306605.1 Lentisphaerota bacterium
TGTATACAACGAGCTGTTAAAAACATCTCAACAGAAAATTTCCAGCATGGTTTCCAGCAAAGGTTTCAATAAGTGCCGCATGGAAATACTCGTCACCCTGATGCGCCTGCGCCAGACATGCTGCCATCTGGACCTCCTTAACCTGCCGGATCTGAAACCGGAATATCCGTCAGGAAAAATGGACCTCTTTTTCGAGTTGCTCGACGAAGCGATTGACGGAGGACACCGCATACTTGTATTCAGTCAGTTTGTATCAATGCTCAAAATCCTGCAAAAGGAACTCGCACAGCGCAACCTGACATATTGCTATCTCGACGGCTCAACAAAAGACCGCTTAAGCGTAGTGAAACGATTCAACACCCAGCGCGACATTCCCCTGTTTCTCATCAGCCTGAAGGCCGGAGGCACGGGTCTAAACCTCACGGGCGCCGATATGGTCATCCATTTTGACCCCTGGTGGAACCCGGCCGTTGAAGACCAGGCAACCGACCGCGCTCATCGTATAGGCCAAAAACGCACCGTATACAGCGTAAAACTGATAACAAAGGGAACCGTTGAAGAAAAAGTTCTAGCGCTACAGAAGAAAAAGAAAGCCATTATAGACGCCACAATAGAATCCGACGACAAGATCCCTCAAAGCATGACATGGGAAGACATTCAGGACATTCTCAGCATGTAACATCATCACGCAAAAAATCCGGATAAATATTCTTTTACCCGCCAGTCATCCATGTTAATATATTTTGCATGGAATCGCAAAATGCCGACAAACAATTTTTAAACAATCCGCCGCCATTAAATGATGAAAAAAATGGGCCGTGGAACGACAGCCGAATTTCAGAGGAATTCCAGCAATCTCTGCAAAAAGACCTTCAGAAAAGAAAACAAAAAGAAGAAAAAGGCCAGCAGAAAGATAAAAACAGGCACGCCAAATACGACATTCAACTTGACCGCAATGAGGCAAAATACATCATCCCTGAATCATTAGTTCCGGACATACGTGAGTTCATCAGCCCTTTCTGCAGTCCCGATCCGCATGGCAAAGGCAATCCACCCCAATATATGATTACCACCCTGCAGCTTGACACACCTGATCTGGCTCTGCACCACGCAAAGGAACACGAGGCAATCAACCGGTTTAAATTGCGAGTCAGAACATACGATGAACCCGGTACCGGCCCGATCTTTCTTGAAGTGAAACAGAAAATCAGGGGCACCATCATGAAATCAAGGATCCGCATTCCTCCCGACAAGTGGTCCAAAGATCTAATATTCAGCCCTAGGGTGAAAATCGAATTGAAATCAAAAAAAGAAGAGATTGGATTTCTAACTTTCAGGAGACTTGTCCACGAAATCGGCGCCAGACCGGTAGTACTTGTACGCTACATAAGAGAATCTTACTTTGGCAAATTAGACCATTATGCCCGGATTACGTTTGACCGCAAATTACAATATCAACCGACAGATTCATGGGATTCATGGGGCAAAAACGGCAAATGGCTCTCCATGGATTCGTCGCTCGCACAGGATAAAGACTATCGATTTTCCGGCGTAGTGCTGGAAATAAAAACATTAAGCGACGCACCTCGATGGATTATTGACACTGTAATGCATTTTGACCTTGAACGCACAGGCAACTGCAAGTACTCTACGGCTGTTTGGCTTGAGGCTCTGTTTAGGGGAAGCACGGCTTTACCCGCGTATGCTGACGAGTTGCTGTCTTATTGACATACAGCAAATAAAGTATTTCTCGGGTAAATGTGAAGGGGGAAGCAAAAATATGAATGATTTTTCAACCTTGTTTTCAGCTCGGGCAATCGGCATGCCGCAAGCCATCTGCTCTCTATTGATAAGTTTTGTACTCTGCTCCGTAATCGCCTGCGTTTACCGCTGGACATTTCAGGGCTTCTCATATTCACGTTCTTTCGTGCACACAATTATACTGGCCGGCATGGTTGTATGCATGATGATCATGGCTATCGGCAACAATCTGGCCCGCGGACTGGGCATCCTTGGAACATTGGCTATCGTTCGGTTCAGAACCCCCATCAGAGATTCCCGCGATATGATGTTTCTATTCACAAGTCTTGGCGTCGGTATCGGATGCGGAGCCAGCGTCTACGCCGTTTCGGCGATAGGAACAGTATGCATTTCTCTGACGGCGCTTCTTTTACACTGGTCACCATTCGCGTCACGGCGGGAATATGAAGGCATGCTACGATTCTTACTGCCTACCGAAACAACATGCGAAGATCAGGTCAGGGATGTTATGCACCGCTATTGCTCGGAAGCGCATCTGATTGCCATGCGGGAAGCCTCGCAAGGCGATCTTACGGAATATTCATATCATGTCCGGCTGATTGATCCTTCATATCAATCCGACCTTGTAGAAAGCCTTACTAATATTGAGGAATTAAGAGAGCCCAGCATCCTCATGCACCGCACAACAGTTGAGCTCTAACCTGCCGCAAGGCGTTTTAAAAACACTCCAATTCCGGCTGAACATCATCTGCAAAAGACCTGCATTGACCCGCTTCTCAACCGCCATAAAGCAAGCAGACAAATCCAACCGCCGCAAAATTAACAATTAAAAAACCTTTCTGCTGTTTTTACGCTTGCGAATTAAGCATTTTAACGCTTTACTATTCAACCATGAATAAGGATATTTCTTTTAAGAAACCTTCGACAAACCAAGCCCACTTGCGATTGCGCCGCCTGTTAAGAGGCTGGCCGTTCTTAATGTGGCTTATAATTGCCGTAGCTAGTGTGTTCCTATACAAAATGAGCACTCAAGCAGGAGACTTGATCGGTGTTGTTGATACCGTTGCAGAGGAAATAGCTCCGCTTGAAACACTCCGCCTTCAATCCGTTAATGTCGTTCTCGGCCAACAGGTTAAAGCCGGAGATATAATCGCCCAAATGGACACATCCATTGCTGACGCGGCAATAGCCGAAATTGACGCCGAAATGTTCGAAGCCGAAAGCTCAATAGGCAATTTCGAAAGAAGCACCCTCGGCATAGTAAAACAATTTGAATCCGACATAAAAGACGCGAAAGCGCAAATAGAAGACCTTACCCGTTTGAAGGATATGGCAGACGCACGATTAACAGAACTGCAAGCCGAACAAAAGAGGCGTGACGCCTTGTTCAGGCAAAAGTTGATAGACGCACAAACAGCAAACGAATTAAAACCTGAAATTTCCGCACTCAAAAAAGAAGTAACAGCGTATCCGTTTTCTATCACTATTGAGGAGGACCGCCTGAACGCTGCAATTCAAGAACAGAAAAACCTTGCCGGATCCATGCGTCTTAATGCTGGTGAAGACATCAAAGAAGCGATAAAACGCCGTGCAGAAGCTCAAAAACAAATATTTTCAGCCATGAGAGAAACCGTCCGCGTCAACAGGGAGAACTGCACTCTACGCGCTTCCTGCAATGGTGTCATATCCAGAATTTTCTATCAACCCGGCTCCGTCGTTCCCGCAGGAACATCCATAGCACGTATCATAGTCGAGCATCCTGTCAATGTAATTGTCTTCCTGCCGGAAGTACATCTGGGCACAATCAAAGAAAATCAAAAGGTCTCTATATGGCGGATTACCGACGTCGGCGGTACGCTAAAAGGCACCATCAAAACCATCTCGCCTGAAATAGACACATTCCCCGGAAGAGTCACTCCTATTCAAGGCCAGGAGATGCGGGGACGCAGAGTTTTGGTTCAGATCGAAGAAAATCACGATATGATTCCGGGCGAAACGGTTCAAGTACGCACTGAAGGCAAATTGTTTGATTTTCACTTCAACAAAAAACTGACTAAAGAAGTAAACAGAGAAAAACAGTGAAATGTCTCTTTCGTAATATTCGCATTCTGCCGCACCTTTCAACACTTGCCGGCATTGTGATTTTATTTTTCTCCGGTTGCTCCACCACCCCTCCCGCTCCGGCCGATCCTGCACCAATATCCGGGGAAAACAACCTCGAAACACATGCCGTAAAACAGAATCAACCTGCGCCCCCCGCCGTGACAGGCCCTATCGATCTCGATACAGCCATTAAACGCGCTATTACCTACAGTGATGATGTAACAATTTTACGCGCAACTTCTGAAGTGGCAAATCAGCAGAAATTCGCGGCTCGCGGCATCCAGGATCCCGAACTCCGCATATCTCAAGACAACGGCAATTCATCACGCACACGCACATATTCAGATATCTACGTTCCGCCATCTACATCCACAGGCACTTCCGACGGAAATGTCGCCGGAATCCGTTTTTCACCCCCAAACCCATGGGAATTTTCCGCGCGCGTGTCAGGCGCTAACGCCGATTATTACGCCGCCATTGCCGACGTTCGCCATCAGGAATGGCTGATTTCCATTGAAGTACGCCGCCTTTTTGCTGAAATACAATATCTGGAAAACGACATTCAGCTTATAGATCAGCTTGTCGGCGTTTATAAAGATCTTCAGGATGTCCTGAATCAGAGCATCAATCAGGGACAGGCCACAATGCAGGATGTCGCAACCGCTTCCCGCCGCTATCTGAGGATGCTGTCAGTGCGCAACGACGTTATCCGCTCTTACGAAGAATCACATCGCCTGCTGGCTGATATTACCGCAATTTCACCGGAACATCTTCAGCTCGTGTTCGACAGCAATACTTTAACATCCGCCGGAACAGCGCTAAACAAGGATGTCTGCGAACAGGAAGCCATGCAGAACAGGGCAGATCTGTCAGCGGCGTTCTGGCGAACCGAATCTGCCCGGCAAATCTGCCGCGCGGAACGCAAAGCAAAAATGCCATGGCTGACTTTCGTTCAGTTTTCATACGCGTCGGGATCTCAACTTGAAAACACCAGCGAAATAGATGTCCCTACTGGCATAATGTCAACAAGCCGTGATGACACTGATAGTGATGAATGGCGTGTTGACATGGGAATATCAATTCCAATTTTATCCTGGCTGAATCACGACATAGAAGCCAGCGACGCTGAATATAATCTTACCAAGACAGAAGAGACCATGCTGTTAAAGAAAATTCACAGGGAAATAGACAACTCGCTCAGCGCCATGAAAAGCATCAAAGAAAGCCAATCCCTATATCAGCAGGAAATCTCGCCTGTCATAGAACAAATGCAGGATGTACTGGAAAAAGTGGAAGCAAACAGCCTGGAACCGGACGAAGCGGCACGGATCAAAGAAGAAATAATAGAAACCCAGCGATTACAGATAAAAGCTGATTACGAATACGCACTTGCTGTTCTGAAACTTGAATCAGTACTCGGTATAAAAATCTCCGAATCCGAGGCCGGCCAGTAAATGGTGGGCGATACAGGACTCGAACCTGTGACATTCAGCGTGTAAAGCTGACGCTCTAGCCAACTGAGCTAATCGCCCCCACGAAAAATCAAAAAAGACCCAGTCATTCAGGAACAGACTACCGTAATCTTTTTTGATGTCAAGAACCTGCAAGTATGTTAGCTTTTTATGTATATCAATATGTGGCATAAACTCGTTTCGTAGAATGATGATCAA
Source organism: Lentisphaerota bacterium (assembly GCA_041306605.1). Lineage (GTDB taxonomy): Bacteria > Verrucomicrobiota > Kiritimatiellia > UBA8416 > JAQBFJ01 > JBFZFB01. Next base: position 5,535 of record JBFZFB010000092.1, read on the forward strand.
ATTTAAAATATGACAAAAGAAAACATCAAAACACCGCTTAGAATCGGCATACTGGGCTCAGGAAAAGGCAGTAATTGCCAGTCCATAATTGACGCCATTGAGAACGGAACGCTCAACGCCACTGTTGCATGTGTGATATCCGACGTCGAAAACGCTTTTATACTGGAGCGGGCAAAAAAATACGGTATAACCGCCGAATATATAAGCGGGGCCCCTTTTAAAACAAAACTGGAAGGCGTAGCGGAACAAAATTACATAAAGACATTAAAAAAGCATGATGTAAACATTGTCGTACTCGCCGGCTTTATGCGCATGATCAAAAAGGATTTGCTGAAGGCATTCCCAAACCGCCTTTTAAATATTCACCCTTCCCTTCTTCCCGCCTTTCCGGGAATAGAGAGCTGGAAGCAGGCGTTGGATTACGGCGTAAAAGTAACCGGATGCACAGTCCATTTTGTTGACGAAGGCATGGATACAGGCCCCATTATTATACAACGCACCGTACCCGTATTGAAGGATGACACAGCAGAAAGCCTTCATAAACGCATACAAATTGAAGAGCACATGGCGTATCCGGAAGCCTTGCGCATCATTGCCGGTGAGCTAACTTGACGCCTATGATATGATACTGACCAAAACACAGAAGGAAAAATTATTAAATGAAAAAAATTGTAATAGGATTACCCAAAGGCAGTCTGCAGGACGCCACTTTTGCCATGCTGCGAAAAGCCGGCTTTAACATACAGACCAGCTCCAGATCATATGTGCCTGTAATTGACGACGACCAGATCGAAGCGCGCCTGATTCGCGCGCAGGAAATCAGCCGCTATGTCGAACTGGGCATGCTTGATACAGGAATCACCGGCTACGACTGGATAGTTGAAAACGGTTCAGATGTAATGGAAGTAACTGAACTCGTATACGGCAAACAGGGATTCGCGCCCGTAAAATGGGTGCTCGCCGTACACAATGACTCCCCCATACGCAAACTTTCCGACTTGAATGGAAAACGCATCGCCACAGAAGCCGTAGGCTTGACCAAGCGGTTTTTGAAAGAAAAAGGCATAAAGGCCGAAGTTGAATTCTCCTGGGGCGCCACTGAAGTCAAAACACCTGAACTGGTTGACGCCATTGTGGAACTCACGGAAACCGGATCCTCTCTGCGCGCCAATAATTTGCGCATTCTGGAAGTGGTTCTTGAATCCACCACACGTCTTATTGCCAACAAAACAGCATGGAAAAACGAACAGAAACGCGCTAAAATAGAACAACTGGCAATTCTCATTAAAGGCGCGCTCGCCGCAGAAGGACAGGTTTTACTCAAAATGAATTGCTCAACCGGCAATCTTAAAGCCGTAATAAAAATACTGCCCTCTCTGCACGCTCCAACAGTAAACACTCTCAACGAAACCGGCTGGGTCGCAGTGGAATCGGTAGTAGACGAAAAAATTGTAAGGGAAATCATTCCTAAATTGAAAAAAGTCGGCGCGGAAGGCATTATTGAACTGCCATTAAACAAGGTTATCAGATGACAAACCGGTAATTTGAGAAAAAAAACAATAACATAATTAATCATCAGGAGGTCCAAAAATGGGATCCATTAAGAAAAAACGCAGAAAGGCGATGACCAAGCACAAGTACAGAAAACGCATTAAGAAAGATCGCCACAAGAAGAAGAATAGATAAGACGGGCAAAAAGCCGGACGGAACAAAGTAGAAACCCATGAAATATTCGGGGGTATTGTTTTCTTTGTTATTTTTTTTAGTCTCATCAGGATGCGCCACTCATCCCAAAACTGAGTGGCGCCGCCATGAGGCAATGAACAAAGAAGACAGTGGTTTTTCAGAGTCTCTAGCTCACTTCGCGCAGGCTCTGATCGCCCGGAAGCTGGACGGAGAAACGTCAGATGAGACTTTGTCTCATCTGACGTCAGCCGTCAATTTTAACCCTGACAGTTATTGCCTGCAATCTGAACTGGCACGTTCGTTGATTTCCAAAGGATCGCCGGACCAAGCCATCAAAAAACTTGAAAAATACTGCAGGAAACATCCCACCAATATTGACGCGCGTATAGATCTCGCCAGAATTTGCGCTTGGTCCGGCAATCCTGACAAAGCTATAAAACATTATTCAAAGGCTATCAGCATCAAAGCACCGGAATCATCAGCAACCCATCTTGCCGTAGCCAATTTGTATTGCCAGGAAGGACAAAAAACACAGGCAATTGCCACATTAAACGAAGCCCTGCAAAAATTCCCCGATGACCTGCTGGTTCTCTCCATGCTGGGCTACATCTACGTTGAAGATAACGCTTTAAACGAAATGGAAAACTCTCTTCGGAAGATAGAGGAAATATGCCTGAAAACTGGTGAAGAAAAATTGCCGGTAAGTTTGTACACGGTTTTTGCCAGTATTATCTATCGCTCCGGCAATACTGCAAAGGCCACCGAAATTCTCAAGAAATGCATAGAACGCTACCCTTCCTCTCAAGAGGCGCTTGGCATGTTGGGCTGTATATATATAGATGAAAAACAATTTGAAGAAGCGGAAAAAGCGTTTCATTTAATTACTCAAAACAACAGCACAAACAACGCGTCTTTATCAGTTAATTTCTATCTCGTTTACGCGGAAACATGTTATCGCGCCGGTCATACCGACAAATCCCGCGAAGCTCTTGAGCAATGCTTGAAACTCTATCCGGAAGCCCTTGAAATACTGATCATGCTCGGATGCGTTTATGCCGAAACCGAACGTCCTGAACAAGCTGAACATGTTTTCGAATGCGTTGCCAACGCCCCTAATCAGGGAACCAATAATCTGCCGGTAGAGTTCTACCTCGCCTACGGCGAAACCTGCCATAACATGAAACTTACGGAAAAAGCGGAAAACATATTTGAACAATGCATAAACCTGTACCCTTCAGCCCATCAGGCTCTTAATTACCTGGCTTACACATGGGCTGAAAATGGATTCAAACTCGATAAAGCACTGGAATATATAAAACGCGCGCTGGAAAGCGAACCTGACAATGCCGCCTATCTTGATACTTTGGGCTGGATTTATTACAAGCAGGCAAAATTTAACGAAGCACTTGAACAGATCGAAAAAGCCAACAACCTCAGGCCGGATGATCCTACAATGCTCGATCATCTAGGTGATATTGCCAGCGTCCTGAATCATATTGATAAAG
>JBFZFB010000093.1:0-4586 GCA_041306605.1 Lentisphaerota bacterium
TCCCCGTAAGAGCGTTCTATTCGCGGAGTCTTTTCTCCATCAAAATAGAAGAGAAGCTTCATTTCGCTCGGCATTCCGGTCATCCATAACCTGCGTACTACGCCGGGCCCTTTCAGGTCGGCAATAACTGCCATGCGTTTGGAGTCCATGTTCTGAAGCTGGTCCCAGTCATTATTGCCTCCTGTACGATCATAACTGGAAAGCATGTTAATATGCCCCAATGGCGACTGACAAAACGCTGTTATATTTGTCAAATCATCCAGACAGGATTCAAAAGTTATTTTACGGCCCTGCTCACGACTGCATGATACAGCCAATACCGCCACTACCAGAACAACAACAGATTTGCATGTTTTCATATTTAATGGTTTCAGTTTCCTTGTTATAATCTTCGGCAAAAGTAAATCTAATTTCTTTATCATTAATTATTATTAGCTTATTGTCCATCATTTTGAGGTTTTATACTGATTAAAGACGGAAGAATATTTACGTCTGTTCTTTTCTCTTTATAGATACTGGATTTCCGGCCTTTTGGTAATGGGGGTATCGTGGAAAAACAATGGGATAATGACTGCATTACTTCCGGCAGTCTTGTAAAAGCGCTATCCGGCCTGGCCTGGCCGATGTTCGTGGGCGCTTTGCTGCAAAATTTACAGAGCCTTATTGATCTGTTCTGGGTTGGCAAACTTGGTTCCGATGCGGTTGCCGCTTTGGCAATGAGCGGAACGGTTCTTATGATGGTGTTTCCTGTTGTTATGGGCATCTCAACTGGAACGATAGCGTTTGTATCACGCGCTGTAGGTGGACGCCGGCACCAAGAAGCTTCTGATGTCGCCGTGCAATCAATTATATTATCCGTGTTTCTTGGACTTATCGCTGGAATAATAGGATGGGTATCCGCCCGCTATCTGTGTGTTTGGCTTGGCGCTTCAGATGAAGTGACACGTTTAGGAATGTCTTATCTCCGTATTTCATGCGCCGGTTGCTTTACTGTCTTTGTACTGTTTGTCGGCAACAGCGTATTGCAGGGAGCCGGTAACGCGGTAATACCTATGGCAGTCATGATTCTGTCAAATATTCTAAATATGATCCTGGACCCTATTTTTATTTTTGGTCTGCTTGGTGTCCCGCGAATGGAAGTAAAAGGCGCGGCGCTTGCCACAGTGTTGTCTCAGACTATCGCTGCCGCTGTGGTATTGACTGCTCTCTGGATTGGAGTGTCAGGCATTCGCGTCAGGGTATGGCGTTTTGAAACAACACTGGTTTGGAAAATTCTTAAACTTGGAATACTGGGAGCTGGTCAAATGTTTTCTCGAAGCCTTATGGCGCTTGTGCTTATGCGTATTGTGGCAATGTACGGCATGGTGGCTGTGGCCGCGTACGGCATAGGAATGCGTTTTCACATGATCATTCTTATGCCTGCCTTCGCGCTGGGCAATGCGGCCGCGACTATTGTCGGACAAAATCTGGGCGCCTCGAAACCGGATAGGGCGCAATCTGCCGCGTGGCTGGCGTCAGGCGTTGACGCAGTGATCATGATTGGCTCTGCGGCAATAGCGTGCTGGCTGGCGCCTGTTCTTGTGGGCTTTTTTGATCCTAACCCGGAAGTTATCAAAGTCGGCGCGGCTTATCTTCGAACTGTATCTCCGTTTTATGTGTTTGTGGCGTTTGCAATTGTTCTGGGCCGGGCTTTGCAGGGGGCAGGGGATGCAATGTCGCCAATGGTTCTTACTGTAATCTGTCTTTGGGGCTTACAGATCCCTCTGGCAATATTTTTCTCCCGGCATTTCGCGTCTCCAACGCAGGGTATATGGTGGGCAGTTGCCATTGCCATAACTGTACACGGCATTTCGGTCGCAGGATGGTTCCTCAGGGGAAAATGGAAAAGCATGACGCTTTGATCACATCTCAATGTTTTTTATTTTCTCCGCCCGGACTGAAATCCAACATGTCTTACAATTTGATGGATTTAAAATGCGGCAGATATTTCCTGTTCTGACGGAACATTTCCGCGACCATCTTTCTGATCTCTGCAAGTGATAACACAGAAGCCGTCAACGGATCGTTAGCTATAGCCTGATAAACAAGCTCCGCATCACCAGTCAGGCACGCATTTACCGCCATTGTCTCTACCTGAGCGTTCAATCCGGTTAAAATAGCGCACTGCGGCGGCAATGCTCCAATACGCTGAGTCTTAAACCCCTTTGAAGAAACCACGATAGGCACCTCAACACAGCAGTTTTCAGGAAGATTTGAAATGAGCCCCTTGTTTGGAACGTTTCCGTTAAATTTAAAACTGTGTCCGCCCATATACGCGTTGACTATGGAGGCGGCATATTCGTGACCTCGTTCAAGCGAAATGGGATTATCGCTTGCAAGCCACTTTCTTGCCTCGCCTTTCCACGTTTTGGCTACTGAACGGTATTCGTTAAGAATGTAAGCATAATGACCCGGATTCCAGCCAGTCCCGGTTGTGCAGTACTTGGCAATCAGGTCAGGACGCTTGCGGAACCACCAATTGTATTCCGAATTATGACCGGATGATTCGGTCACATAGTAGTTCATCGCGAGAAACATTTCGTTTCGAACCTGTTCTTCGTTGTAGATTTTTTTATTTGTAGAAACAACCTTATGAAGCTTGGGATACATGTTTTTTCCTTTATGTTCCAGCTTCAGATACCATGAAAGATGATTTATACCGGCGCATACATAATCCAGTTCTTCATACTTCAGCCCCATCCAGCCCGCCAGCATTCCTGCTGTTCCCTGCACGCTGTGACAGAGACCGGTGACCTGAATGGATGTTTCCTTTTGCATGGCATGGCAGAGCATGGCCATGGGATTTGTGTAGTTCAACATTATGGCTTTAGGGCACAATTCTTCCATGTCGCGGCAAATATCCACCATCGCGGGAATGGTTCGCAGTGCTCTGAAAATACCGCTTGGCCCCCTTGTATCGCCAACATTGGTATCAACACCATACTTTTTAGGAATAAGAATATCATGCTGCCACACATTGGTTGAGCCGCACAATATGGTTACCATGACGGCGTCTGCGTTTTTCAATGCTTTCCGGCGTTCTGTGGTGGCTGTTACGGTAGCCGGATAATTACCCATAGCGATAATTTTCTCACAGGCACGCTTGGCAAAATCCAGACGCTCTTTATTTATGTCTACCAAAGCCAGTTCAGCATCTTTCAATAACGGAAATGTCAAAATATCCCTGACCAGACCTCGCGTAAATCCCAGACTACCCGCACCAATAAACACTATCTTAGCCATAATATCCCCTTTGTTTATAACAAACCATATTTTAGAAAACAATGCTATCTCGGCCAACGCTGAGCAAGAGGCGGAAATGCCGGAAACGCGACATGCGGCTCTGTCTGATACCAGTACGCCACCGATGCAACATCATCCGCCAATGGCTGATATTTGCCGTTGGGCCACCAGCCAAGCGCTTGAATCGTAACCCGTAAATCCTTTTGAAAACTGACTGGATCCATGATGTGCCAGCGATACAAGCTCCACTTCGGAGGACCATCTGTACCCGGGTGCTTCAGAGTGCAACCCGCATACGCTGTAGTGTAAACAGCCGGAAAACCGTAACTGCCGCAGAAATAATCTTCCGTGCCAGTACCGCAAATGGTAGGAAATTCCTTATCCCCGTCCATAAAAAACTTGATTTCACCCTCGCCAAACCATCCGTCAGATAATTGAGTCCATGCCAGAAATGTGCCTACATAATTTCCGTGCCCTGTAACATTATCAAGTATTGTGTGTTCCGGTTTTGCGCGATCAGTCACGCTTCGACGCCACTGCGCGTGAAAATATCCGGCATCATCCGGAATCGCAGTCTCTGCATAGGTGATCTGATAGGCGAGCAGTGTCAAATCCTTTGCTGATTCATTTGTAAACGTCACACGACAGTGCTTGCGGAACGGCATTTGCCAGTAGCAATTAAGTGCCGTCATCGGGTTGACTATCACTGCGACAGAATTTACAGGCGCAAATATGTCATGCCCCACGGCAAAAAAATCGGTCATCGGCACTTCAATTGAAGGCGTTTTCTCATCATCCCAGTAGAACCTCAAAATGCACGCGCGCCCGTTGCCTTGCCAATTCATTTCTGTCGCCATCCAGATATGCTGAATGATACCGGGCCCTGACGCATCCATCAACGTTACCGTTTCGCCGGCTTTGGGTTTCAAAAAAGGACGCACTTTCCAGCCTTGCCCTAAATCGGATGCGGCGGCACAATGCGGCAGACTGGGATCATTCAAGTCAGGAACGGCCATACCGCCTTTACCTTTCCGGCCTGTTGGATTCTCCGCGCAGACGGAACGGGTCATGGCATTAGACAACAAACATATTTGGTTCAGTCCTGCAGGTTGTTGAGCAGAAGAGTTCATTTTTTGTCCTTTTCTATTTCTATGGTTAGTTAGCTGTTACTGGAAAATTATAAAAGGCCAGCATCGGCATCATCCTGTCCATATCCATTGGCACAGTTTGAGGATTTGATCCATAACCGCCATGAACGACGGCTTGACCGGACAAAGTGCGAGTCAGGTGCAAAACAATATTCG
>JBFZFB010000094.1:0-3231 GCA_041306605.1 Lentisphaerota bacterium
CAAAAACTCCCTGTATTTTCCGGTTATCACGTCATTCGACATGACAAGTCCTGCCTGAAACTCTTCTCTTCTTCCCGTCTTTCGTAGCCCCGGCAGTCAGCCTCTGGAGAAGTGGCCGGAACGTAGGCGGACTTGCCTTTTTCATCCTGTCTACTCTACCCTACTCTTCTCCGCCATGCGGAATCTAAAAGCAAAATCAGATTGTCCTCAACCCTCTGCAGAGCTTCCGGAACTGAGAAACTCACACCCTCACGAAGCAATGCCATAACATCTGCTCCGAAGTTGCGATCTTTACGTTTCTCTGCAAGGTTAAGCCGGAACTGTTTTGCGGTAATTTTCCGCTTCTGACCTGCCAGATAGTGGACAAACGAGTCCGCTATCTTCTCGCAGTCCAGCGCCTTCTGGCGCAGTGCGTAATCCAGGTCAAACAGATCACGCCCCTTCTTTCTCTGAAACAACGCCCTGAGTTTCGTTCCAAGAAGTTCTTCGAGACAATACGTCGTAACATTGCATTCACCATTGAACCAGCGGGTATTCACATTGAAAAATACCGTGCTGAGATTATGTTTCGCCGTATGTTCGCGTGTATTGATCTCTACTTTCACCTTCTGCATGACGCCGGGATTTGACTCCGAATCAAAGTGATAGAACAGGTTTGACGCCATCTTGGTTGTAATATATTCAGGTTCACCAAGCCACGGATCCAGTACGGCATGGATACAGTCCAGCGTCTTTCCTATCGGACCGGCAACAACCTGAACAAAATCTATATCTTCAGAGTAACGCGCGGCAGGCGAAAGATAGAGTTTGTGTATGGCCGTTCCGCCGCGAAATGCAAGTGTCTTGCAAATATGTTCGTCACGAAACAATTCAACAAGAGCACGGCTTATAATCAAATCCTGTTCGACTTGGTCTGGATTCCCCCAAGGCGCGACAGATTGCCATTCGGTTATATATGCTTGAGGTATCATTTTCGTTCGATATCAGCTTCAACTTTGACATTCTCAATAATTTTCCAACGACCGTTTTTCTTACCTTGAACAGGACAATCAGTTCCAAGCGGCTTCCACTGACAAGGTACAGAGGCAAGCCTAGCGGCCAGTTTCCGGGTTTTCTCCTGCCAGCCGGTAAAGTCGAGAAGCCAACCCACTCTTTGGAGTATTGAAATCTTACAACCCAGATCAACCAGACCGGCTAAACGGTCAGACTTAATCTGGCGTCCCATTTCGACATAGATGGTCGCCGCATGGTCTAGAGATGGACAGGCAGATTTATAGGCCAATAGATCATAAGCAGTCACTTCCGGAGTGCTCACGTGAAAATATCCGGCGGGACTCTTCATCTTCTCCCAGACATCTGAATGAATCTTGTTCCGGCAAAAGAAATCTATACGATAGCCGCCACGTTCGATCTTCCTCAATTGCCGCGATGCGACAACATGGAATCTTTGAAGTTTCTGATGAGATGAACCGTGCAACATGGCCGCCGAAAGAGTGCTGACATAGTAACTTACACCAAGAAACTTGGCCAAATCATCAATAATCCACTCAGGAGGAAGCACACCAAACCCCTGATGTTGAGGATCTATGATCACATAAAAACCGTCTACCGGCGAAGCAAGCCAGTGTTTTAGCTGTAACCTTCTTAATGCCATGTACAGAGCACGCCCCCTCTTGCCCAAAGCTTTTTCAGCATCAACACTGGTAAAAGTGTGACGCCCTGCCTTGAGCAGATTCACAAGATATTCATTGGCTCTCATTGATTTCATACGCACAAAGTAACACAAACCGTTACGTTTTGCATATATGAAAAGTAGCATAAGTGGACATATTTTGTCCACTTATGTCACTTTGACAGCCAGTATTTTCATCCGTACCATCATGTATTTCACCTAAAAAAGCCAATAAACACAAGGCTAACGCCATATGTAGCCACTCCTGAGTATTCACCATTTGCTGTCATATTGCCGATTCGCAATATTATCAGGGTTAAAACACCAGATTTATACTTTTTACGCATTAGTCCTGACTGCGTAAATCCATCAGGAAAACCCTTTATTTTATTGACGAAATATGCAATTTTATATATAGTTATCATGGAAACAGATTGTTATTGAAAAACTCGTAAGAATTAAGCCATTTGCAGAAAGAATTTGACAGGATGACAGGATTTATCATGTTAATCTTTTGGGGCAGAAAGCCAAAGATATGGAATATAAAGATATAACAGAAAAGATCATAGGTTGTGCTTACAAGGTCTATAATAAAATGGGCTTTGGCTTTCTGGAATCTGTATATGAGAAATGTTTATTGCTGGAACTTCACAGGGCAGGACTGAAAACAGAATGTCAGAAGGCTCTTTCGGTAAATTATGAAGGAGAAACCGTAGGAGTTTTTTCTGCGGATATAGTTGTTGAGAACAAGGTTATTGTGGAGCTAAAGTCTGTGGAAAAGATGGTCAAAGCACATGAGATTCAGTTGGTCAACTACCTTGTTGCAACTGGCATATCGGTTGGTTTATTAATTAACTTTGGAGTTGTCAAGGTTGAGGTGAAACGAAAAGTCAGACAGTTGACCAACTGTGAGGAGGTGGATTTACAGGATAAAAACAAATTATCCTGTTATCCTGTCTAGGTATTGTATTTTTTTAGGATGGCTAGATACGGAAACTCTTGGGCCCAAAACGAAAAACTAAACGGATTTCAGGGAAAGGTGGCGGTGTGTATTTTAGAGAAAATGCTTACCACGCAGAAGAAAAGAAGGAAGCCCGCCTGCGGCGGAGAATCAAGAAGACAAGAAGCAAGAATGGGGAAAGAAGATTTCACCACGGAGTAGACGGATCCCGCGAATACGCTGGACGGAGGCACACAGAGGATAAAGAAGAGAAGAGAGTTGATTTATGATTAAGATATCTCTCCCCGACAACAACGTTGCATCAAATCCGGAATTGCCACGTCATACGACATGGCAGGCTCCGGCAATACTGGATTTGATGCAACCTCGGTTTTTTGCATTGACTCCTCACCTCCGTGCCTCCGTGTACTCCGTGGTAAATATCTTCTTGTTCCGCTCAATCATTAACACCTGCCTGCATAGAGCGTTGCAGGTGACCGTGCTTTTCCTGCTTATGTCACTCTGCTCTGCCGATGCCGCCATTTATGTTGATATAACCGCGACCGCTGGCTCCAACAATGGTTCTTCATGGGCCAATGCCTATACCAACCTTAACACA
>JBFZFB010000095.1:0-19302 GCA_041306605.1 Lentisphaerota bacterium
GGCGTTGGAGCCGGGCACGAATCATTACGGCGGTTATGACAGGTTATATTCGCTTGAGAATAATACCAATCTGATATTGGGCGCGTGGACGGGCGTTCCGGATTACACAAACATACCGGGCATGGATCAGACGGTGAGTTACACCAACACGATAAATCCGCAATCCTTCTTCAGGGCCAAGGTAAAGCTCCAGTAGACCTATAGTCTGTATATTATCCCGATATTATTTCCGCCAGCGGTTTTCGTTCGTTCGGCGCTTCCATGCTCCGGAAATCTTCCGGCAGTTCAGAGGCTTCGCCTTTCCATCCTACGGCGATCGCGGCAAGAACCTGATATTCCTTTCTATCCAGATTCAAAACCTTATAAGCCTGTTCGGGATCAAACCCGGCCATGGCGTGAGCGTACAAGCCCATTTTCCGCGCCTGAAAGGCAAGCGACATCCAGGCGGCGCCGGCATCGAACCCGGCCCACGCGTTTTCTTTGTTGCCGCCTGCAAAACAGCGTTTTGCGGCAAGAAAGATCAACACAGGGGCTTTTATCGCCCATTGTCTGTTCCGTTCAACAAGCGCCGACAGGAACGCTTTTTTCTTCTCGCCGTCTGACGCGTAAAAAAATCTCCACGGCTGTTCGTTGTAGCACGAAGGGGCCCAGCGTGCCGCTTCGAGCAGTGAGCAGATCTGTTCTTTTGTCAGGGGTTTACCGGTGAACGCGCGCGGTGACCAGCGATCAACAAACATCGGGTCAATCTGTGCTTCTGTTTTTCTTGTCATGATTTAAGTCCTTTCATATTTCGCCGTGCATGACACCGCGAGTATTTCTCCGAAGTATATTGTGTGATAATCTTTCTGCGGGTAATTGGGCTGAATAAAATCGGCCATGAACCCGGACGGCCTGATGACATCGCGGTATATTTTACGGCATTCGATGATCAGCTCAGCTTCATCAAAGCCGGGACATGCCGCTTTTGTTGATGCTATGGGAGTCAATCCTGTCTCTTTTATCTTATCCACATCCCTGCCGGATTTTGATCCGCAGAGACTCAGCGCGTCTTTATATTTGGCGGGAAAAGCGTTTAGCGTGAACGTGTCATATTTTTCCATAAACTGATGAGTGTGCCTTACGGGTCGAACCACCACTTGCACGAACGGTTTGGTCCACATCACGCCCAAACTGCCCCAGGCAACTGTCATAACATTAAACTTGCCCGGCTTGTTTTCTCCGGCGGCGAGCAGAAACCAGTCTTCCTTCCATTGTGGAACAATTTTCATGATCAGGTCTTCCGGCGGGATATTTTTTCTTTTCATAATGATTTCCTCATTTTGGGATTTTCACCTTCTGTTCAAAGCTGGAAAATACCTCTAAATCCTGTTGTGCAAAAGGATATAATGTCATCTTATTTCGACTTTTTGCTTTACTGTATCGGACAATCGGGGCTAATTTGATGCCTACTGGAGGTACAAATATGCCTGATAAAATTGTTCAACATACCATTTCCGGGCTGGCTAAAAACAAGCCCGGTGTGCTGGCTCAAATCTCGGAAGAGTTTCAGCAGTATAAAGTCAACATCAAGAGCATTTCCGCCGGCGAAACGGAAAATCCAAAAGTATCGCGGATCGTTGTCTGTGTTGAGGGCCACGACCGGGAGGTGAAAAAAATCATCAGCGACCTTAAGAAATTCAAAACCATCATTTCCATAGATGATCTAAGCAGTGGGCGTTTCATTGACCGTGAACTGGCGCTGATTAAGGTGAAGGTTGACGACAAGACCACGTCACGCATAATGCAGATTGTTGAAATTTTCGGAGCAAAGGTGGTGGGAATGGGAGAAAAGACCATTACAATTGAGCTTACTGGAAACAAGGAAAAAGTGGACGGCATCATCAGGATGCTGACACCGCAGGGCATCAGAAGCCTGTGCCGTAGTGGAGTTATCGCCTTGAAGCATGGCGATGAAATTTAGATTGGGCCGGATTCATGGAAAAAATACGCTCACTAGACCATCTGGTTGAAGTAACCAAACGACTGGTTGTCAATCCGCGTCTGGCGCTGGTTGCCGCGGATGACGAATCTTCCATAAAATCCGTTCTGGATGCCGCCAAAAAAAATATTATAGATCCGGTACTGATCGGCAATACCGCGCGCATTAAAGCGATCTGTAAAAAGAACTTCGTTGATATAAGCAGAATAAAAGTCATTGAAGAACCGGATCATTCCGCGGCCACCTGTCGCGCAGTGGCACTTTACAAAAAAGGCGAGATAGACTTGATCATGAAAGGCATGATGAGTACCAGCACTCTCCTTCGCGTTGTTCTGGACAAGGAACACGGCATGCCGCCTGAAGGTGTTTTAAGTCATGTCGGTGTATGCTATCCGCCGTCTTACGGCAAACTGCTGTTCATAACCGATGCCGGAGTGAACATAAATCCGCATTTTCACAGAAAGATGGGTATTGTGCTAAACAGCATAAAGCTGGCGCGGATTCTGGGTGTTTCAAAACCCAAAGTGGCCATGCTGGCCGCGATCGAAAAAGTGAACCTGCCCGCCATGCCGGCAACACTTGATGCCGCGCTTATGGCCAAGATGAGCGGCCGCGGAATATTCAAAAACGCCGTGATCGGCGGACCATTCGCGCTTGATAACGCCATCTCAAAAGAAGCCGCCGAACGCAAAGACATGACACAACCTGTCGCCGGAGACGCTGATATTCTGTGCGTGCCGGACATAGAAAGCGGCAATATGCTTTACAAAGCCATCACTATCATTGGCGGTCTGCAATTCGCCGCGATTGGCATCGGTTCGGAAATACCTCTTGTGATAACCAGCCGCTCTGATTCGGATTTGACAAAATTTTATTCAATTGTACTCGGCGCTTATTACTCTTACATGAAGAAAAAGATCAGGGCTGGAAAGAAGTGAAAATCCTTACAATCAATCCGGGATCAACCTCAACAAAACTGGCTTTGTTTTCCGGTACGGACTGTCTATGGAAAGCCCATCTGGCTCACGACAAAAACGAAATTTCACGCTTAACATCATTCGCGTCTGAAAAGGAGTTCCGGAAAAAAATCATTCTTAACGAACTCGCTAAACGTGGTGTTGATCTTAAGGAAATCAATGCCATATCAGCCCGCGGCGGACTGCTGGCTCCCGTCGAAGGTGGAACTTACACTGTAAATCAGTCCATGTTGAATGATCTGACTTCATGTAAACACGGCAAACATGCCAGTAATTTCGGTGCGGTAATCGCGAGTGAACTTGCCGATGTCGCCGGCATTCCGGCGTTTATTGTTGATCCGCCGGTGGTGGATGAGCTCGAGCCGGTGGCAGTAATTTCCGGACTGCCGGAGATCAGTAGGCGGAGTCTTTTCCATGCGTTGAACCAGAAAGCCGTGGCGCGTGTGTGCGCGCAGGAAATTGGAATATCTTATGAAAAGGGTAGCTTCATAGTCGCCCACATGGGCGGCGGGATTTCTGTCGGAGCCCACCGGCACGGGCGAGTAATAGATGTGAATAACGCGCTGGAAGGCGAAGGTCCGATGAGTCCCGAAAGGTCCGGTGGTCTGCCCGCTGGCGCTCTGCTCAAACTCGCGACCGGCGGCAAAGCGGATCCTGAAGAACTCATGGAAAAAATAACACGAAAAGGCGGCATACACGCCTATCTGGGAACAAACAGTTTCACCGAAGTTTTAAAACGCGCTGCTAACGGTGATGAAAAGGCAAAACTGATTGTGGATGCCATGGCCTATCAGGTGGCGAAGGAAATTGCTTCCCTATCGCCGGTTCTTAAAGGCAAAATTGACGCGATAGTGCTGACCGGCGGCCTGTCAGAAAGCGGGATATTTGTAAACCTTATCAGGGAGCGTGTTGATTTTCTCGCAAAAGTGGTGACCGTTCCGCAGATGGAGGAAGCCGCTCTTGCCGCCGGAGCGCTTCGCATTCTGGGCGGCGAAGAAAAAGCGCGCGCGTACCGGGGATGATTTTTTCTCCGTGATTGACATCACAATGCCTGATAGGGTAAAAAAGAAAAGAAAGAGAACAACCGGAAGGAGAGTTTTATATGAATAGACTGATGTTAGGATTTATGGCGGCGTTGATTCCATTGTTTTCAGGTGTTGTGTTTGCGGAAGATATTAAAGAATCAAAGGAGGCGGGAATGAATACAGCGACACAGGTTCAGGCTTCAGTAAAAAACGAAAGCAGTTTGCCGGATGGTTTGTACGCGAAGATAACAACAGCAAAAGGCAACATAATCTGCGCGCTGGAATTTGAAAAGACCCCCATGACAGTTTGTAATTTCACAGGACTGGCTGAAGGCAAGCTGAAGACCAGCAAGCCGGCCGGAACGCGTTTTTATGACGGGCTCAAATTTCACAGAGTAATACCCGATTTCATGATCCAGGGCGGATGCCCGGAAGGTTCCGGGCGCGGCGGACCGGGCTACCGTTTTCCGGATGAATTCCATCCGTCACTAAGACATTCCGTGCCGGGTATTTTATCGATGGCAAATGCCGGTCCCGGCACTAACGGCAGTCAGTTTTTCATAACACACATAGCTACGCCGTGGCTGGACGGCAAGCATTCGGTATTCGGCCATGCGGTGGAGGGAATGGATGTGGTCAACAAGATTCAGACGGGTGACGGCATAAAGAGCGTGGAGATAATACGCATTGGGGAAAAGGCCAAGGCGTTTGAAAATGATCAGGCGGCATTTGACCGTTATATGCGGACAAAATAAAACCGGGCAAGCGTTCACAAGTATTCCACATCCGGGAAGGGGTTGGCGTGAAATATTCCACGTTAGGCAAAACAGGTTTAAAGGTTTCCCGGCTGGGTTTCGGCGCGATGCGCCTGCCGATGCATGGCAAAAAGATAAACCGTGATCTGGCGATACCCATGATTCATTACGCCTTCAATGCCGGCGTCAATTATATTGATACCGCGGTCGGGTATTGCGAGGGAGACAGCCAGTGCGTGGTCGGCGAAGCGTTAAAAGGCTGGCGCGACAAAATCGTTGTTTCCACAAAAAATCATTACTTCGGCGAGAATGAAAAAGAATGGCGGAAGAATCTGGACGACAGTTTGGAGCGTCTGCAGGTTGACTGCATAGATATTTACAACACGCACGGGATAAATAAAAAATCGCTCGGCGAATCGGTTGCGCCCCGCGTCATAAAGTGGCTGGAGAAAGCCAAAAATGCCGGGCTGATAAAACACATCTGCACATCTTTCCATGATGATGCTGACGCACTGCGCGCTGTGGTTGATTCAGGTTTTTTTGAAAGCATCACTCTACAGTACAACATACTCAACCGCGACTTGAAAGACGCCATTGATTACGCGCACTCTAAAAACACCGGTGTTGTCGTGATGGGGCCGGTGGCTGGCGGCCGGCTTGGTTCTTCAAATGAATTACTGGCAAAGCTGATGCCCGACATTAAACGCATTCCGGAACTGGCGCTGAGATTTGTTCTGGGAAACCCGCATGTCAACATAGCGCTTTCTGGAATGAGCACGATGGATCAGGTGAAAGAAAACGTGGCAATATGGTCTGCCGAAAAGGAATTATCACCTGAAGATATCAAACTCATAATCGAACAGATGGACCGGCTGAAGAAAATGGCGGGGCCCTGCTGTACGGGCTGTGGTTACTGCAAGCCGTGCCCGCACGGCGTGGATATTCCCGGCGTTTTAGGGTTTTACAATGACGGGCGCGTTTACGGATTGCGGGAAAGCGTCCGGGAGAAATATCAGGAATGGGTCAGTAGAGAAGCCGAAGGCAACTATACGGCATCCTGGTGCAAGGAATGCGGAGCGTGCGAAAAGAAGTGCCCTCAGAAGATACCGGTCATAAAACAGCTTAAAGATGCTTGTAAATATTTAAGCTAAAATCAGAATTCCCGGAAAATTTTTTAGCGTTATGTGAATTACACCATGAAAACGGCTTGAAATCAGCTTTTTTTCGTTCTTTTATTTAAGTAAGTCTTTGTGGTAAAATCTATCTTGAAAAATCAGGAAAGGTGTATTTCAGATGGCGAGAATATTGGCAGTTGATGACGAACCCGGCATCCTTCTAATAATGAAGGCTGTGCTTGGCACACAGAAACATGAGGTGATTACAATTCAGGACGGGAACAAGGCATTGGAACTTCTTGATTCCGACGATAAGATAGATCTCGTGATTTCAGATGTGCGCATGGATCCCGTCAATGGCATAGAGCTTCTGCAAAGATCAAAAAAATCGCGTCCAAACCTGCCCGTGATAATGGTCACAGCTTTTTATTCCAACGATGCCGCAGAGACCGCGCGCGGAATGGGCGCCTTCGGTTATATTGCCAAGCCTTTCAAGACAGAAGATTTTCTGGCGATGGTTGACCGCGCGCTGAAATCAGCAGGCAACAAGTAGCTTCACTCTTACGGTATTTCTATCTTTAGCACTATACCGATACATATAACAGAACTCAGAATAAGCTGACGTATGATGCTGTTGCACGGAACAGCCTCGTCTATCTGCAGGATGAAATTATCCGCGGACGTGAAAAGTTCCTTTCCAAGCCCGGCCCATTTTTTGGTTACGAGTGCGAGTTCCAGATTGTTCTGAGCCAGGAACCGGTAATTGGCGCCGGTTAATCCGCCTTTCAGTGTGCATACAACTTCCCCGTTAGCGTCAA
This sequence comes from Lentisphaerota bacterium, assembly GCA_041306605.1. Classification (GTDB taxonomy): domain Bacteria; phylum Verrucomicrobiota; class Kiritimatiellia; order UBA8416; family JAQBFJ01; genus JBFZFB01. The sequence continues at coordinate 6,669 of JBFZFB010000095.1, forward strand.
TAACATCAAATGCGCCGCTTATCGAAAATTTTTTCTGCCGGAACCCTCCGATTATGACGTTATTTTCATCCAGCACCCTGACGTTTGATGCCACAATGGGGACCCCGCGCGTCACGCGCGCTATCTGGCCGTGGCCGGGAACTCTAATCTGAATATCAAAAGGAGTTGTGTTTTTGAGCAGATCAAAGAAACGGAGAATTTTAATGGATGGCTTGATGTTTTCCTCCCGGCATTCCATGACTATTTCTCCTGTTTCCGGATCCAGAATATCATAATCGTTGGCTGTTTTAAGCAGACCCGAATGTTCTTTCACAAGAAATAGATTTTTATTTAACACATCATGCATTGCCGGAATCCCCTTCGTTGGTTCTATTCATAATATAAATCTGTTCGATTCAAAAGCCTTTTTATGTTTTACGGGCCAGCCTGTTTTTTAAAATATTCTTTCATGACTCTTACCTGAATGTCATAAGGAATTCCTTCCCGTGTTGCTACATCATTAAAAGCAATGGCAGCATCTACGCGGTCTATTTTTCCATCCGACAGTTGATCTGCGATGCGTTTGGCAATTGCAACAGCTCTCTTTTCATGTTCATTTTCCCTAACCTGTTTTTCTTTGGCCGTATGCAGTTGTTTTTCAATGGTCTCAGCTGTCCGGCTTTTCTTCTCCTTGAGTTTTGCCGCCTCTTCAATAACAGTCTGAACTGCTGTTTCCGGCAAAGGCCGGCTGTGTTCCTGCCTCATTTTCTTTCTTTTTGCTTTTTGAAGGCGCGCCTCTATGAATTCGGCTATTCTTTGTGATTCTGTTTTAAAAAGTATTCTTATGCCTGCAAGGGGCCCTCTCCGCTTTTTCTTTTCCTCCTGTTCCAACTGCTTCTCGCGCTGTTGAGTTTCCCAGCGGTTTTTGACATCTTGCGGCACCGGTGTGCCGTGTTTTATTTTAAACGCGACAACAGGAGCGGTTTCGAGCCGCTCTCTAAAACGGGCTATATCACGCATGAACGGTTCTTTTAAGATTCTCCGTCTGCGGCCGGTCTCGTCTTTCGTCGCCTGAATTTCGCCGTTATCAACCCATGTTTGAATGGTTCTTCTCGCGGCGCCGAGCATTTCAGCGGCTTCATGAATACCGATGGTTTCAAGATTAAGCTTAGCGTCGGCCTTGATATATTCGGAATCAAACAACCATTGGCCGTTTTCTTTTTTTGCCCAATCAGGCGTGACGCCGTTGTTCTTCCGGGTTTGTTTATACGCCCGGGCAATATACGCCGAGGAGCGCAACGCGCCTTCAACGCGCTGAACGTTCCGCGCTTCAATCCATTCTTTAATAACCGTCATTGCAGGCAGTCTAAACATATCGGCACGACGGGTCAACTTTTCAAAAACTCGTTTTTCTTTGACATGTCTCCTCGCCGGGAGTACACATTGCCTGAACAGTGTTTGTTTTGAGGATTGGCAATATTATGACCAATATTTCCGATATAATGCGGCCGGAGCGTTTTTTTGACGCGGAATTTATCCAGTATAAAGAGCTTTTTCAGGGAATTTCATGCGTCTGGGAAATTGTCAAAAATATGCAGACCGGCGATTCCGTGAACCGGTTGACGCGTGAAAAATGCGACAATACGACCCGCGCCGCCGGTAAAAACAAGATTAAGATTTCAGGTTCGGCCGATGTCCGCGTTGCCGGCGGATGCGTTATTGAGCCCGGCGTTGTTGTTTCCGGAACGGGCGGGCTTGTCTGTTTTGACGAAGGTGCCGTGGTAAAACCCGGAACTTTTATTGAAACCGGCGGAAACGCTGTTTATATCGGGCGCGGTGTTCACATCGGACCGAACGTCTGCCTGGACGCCGCCAAGGGCAGTATATGCATAAGCGACAACGCGGAACTGCGGCAGGGCGCTTACGTGCGCGAATTGTCGGTTATATGCTCAGGCGCGGTGGTGGGCAACAGCTGTGAAATAAAATGTTCCTGCATCGGCCGCGAAGCGGAGGTGCCTCATTTTAATTATGTGGGCGACAGCTTGCTTGGCTTCAAGACGCATCTGGGCGCCGGCGTCAAAATTTCCAACCTCAAGATAATGCCCGATCCGTCAAAAAAGGATACCGTGAAAATACGGCATGAGGGAAAAACGTATGACACCGGAATGCGGAAGCTGGGCGCGATAATAGGAGATCACTCTCAAATAGGCTGTAACTCTGTGACCAATCCCGGCACGATTATCGGCAAGAATGTGCTGATTTATGCCGGCAGTAACGTGAACGGATTCATCGCCGACAACGTGGTTGTGAAACTCAAGCAGACTTTTGAGCACACGGAACTGAAGGATAAATCTCAATAGTCTTGAAATTCCTGCCAGTCCGGCTCATTCCGGAATATCCATTTGTAATAATCAGTTTCCTGCAAACCGCCTGCCGCGTCTTCATCGAGTATCACATGACAGTGGGGATGAAGCTGGAGTGCAGAAGCCGACACCATGGAAGTGATCGGCCCTTCAACAGCTTTTGCAATTATTTCCGCCTTCCTTTTGCCGGTGGCAAGAAGAAGACATGTGTGGCTTTCGAGTATATTGCCGATGCCCATGGTGAGCGCCCGACGCGGAACCTGATCACGTGATTTAAACAAAGGTGCGTTCTGCGCTATGGTGGTTTCGGTAAGCGTTTTGTCGCGCGTGCGTGAAAGCAGAGAAGAAAGCGGTTCGTTGAATCCTATATGGCCCGATTCTCCTATGCCGAGTAACTGCAGATTTATTCCGCCGACATCCTTGATTTTCTGGTCGTACGCCAGACATTCCTTTTTCAAATCGATGGCCACGCCGTCAGGCAGATGAGTATTTTCCATTTTAATATTAATTTTGCCGAACAGATGTTTATTCATGTAATAGCGGTATGAATTAACATTTTCCGGAGCAAGCCCTATATATTCATCCAGATTGAAAGTACGGCAGTGTGTGAAATCGAGCTTGCCGGCCCGATGCATTTCAGCAAGGCGCGCGTAAACCAGTTCCATGGTGCGCCCTGTTGCCAGTCCGAGAACCAAGTCCGGTTTTTCGCACAGTCTTCTGGCGATGATCGCGGCGGTAAGATTGGCCGCTGAATTTTCGTCATCACGGATAATTACCTGCATATTATTACCTCATCTGTTCGGGCTCAACGGTTATTGTCTTTACGACTGCCCGTTATATTTACGAATGGTATCCGAAACATCCTTCCGGAATCTGTCTATGAATTTCAGAATAAAATCTTCCACGGAAAGTTTTTCGTTTTCGATCAAAGGCGAAAGATCCACGGCGAAGCACATGCCTTCGATTTTGTCGGTAGCGTGTGATTCGAAAAATGTGGCGTTCGAAAGGTAGCGGCCCCATACGGCCGTATCGTAACGTTTTCCGCCGCTGATTTGCGAATCGTACACGCCGGAAAGCGCGGCCGCAAGGTTCGGGCGTTTATCAACCGGCAGAGCCTGTTTGTCTGAATCCAGCATCCAGTCAAGAGAACGCCATACTTCACAGCCAAGAACTTTCTGCGGCCTTTGTTCACGCGGAAGCGATCTCAACGCCGCTATGCTCCGCAGTGAGGCACTGACGTGCGTTGGATGCTTGTCAGACGGATTGTGCAGATAAACTGTTTTCGGGCGTGCCGCGGCAAATACTGTCCGCAGATCGTTCACAACATCAGTGTTTGCCGGATCTTTCACCGACGCGCTGGTGTGGTTCATCTGGATCACACAGGAATACCTGCCTATTGCGGCGGCTGTTTTCTGTTCATTCTGGCGAAGCTTCCGCATTTGCTCATCCGTGCAGTCTGCGTACAGTCCGGATCTCGGACTGCCGGCTCCGTCGGTGACAACCACGCCGGTGAACCATTTATCGGGCACGTTGAAGCATTCGCATATTCCGTTATACGCCATGAATTCAACATCGTCCTGATGCGAGCCGACACAGAGATGTGTGGTGCGCTTCAAAGCGGCCTCCTGTTGAACTCCATCGGGAATGAATATATCAGCATCGGGTCGACTCAGTTTCATTGTGCCTCCGTTGTTTACTTCGCTATTTTTGGCAGACTGGCGGCTGCTATCGCCTGTCCATGCCGTTTTTCCTGCTCATCAGGTGTGCTTATTTTTATTTTTTCCGCAAGAACCGGGAATTCTTCTTTGAGAATTTGAGCGGCGCGTGAAATTATTATATCGCCACCTTCGCCTGAAGTTACGCGGCCCAGAATAAACATGTTTCTCATGTCGTAAAATTCGGCGTAATGCGGAATGCTGTAACCGAGATATATTCCTATTGTCTGATATATGGCTTCGGCCCTTTTATCGCCGCCGGCCATGAGCTTTTGAATCTGGTTGAGGCGTTCGGCCAGAGGCATGCTGTCAGGAACGGAAATACCGGCCTTTGGAATGAGCCGTGCCACTGCCTGCTGTGAGAAATACTGCACGCCGCATCCGATGTCGCCCGACCATTCGTCGGCAGGCGCGTTGTCACGGTAATCAACCGGAACAAACGCCAGTTCATTCAGCCATGACGTGATATTGCCGTCAGGCGTAACATAGCCGCCCGCCTGACTGGTTCCCATCGACGTGCCGAGAACGGCATTATCGTTCATTGACATGGACGCGGCAAGAGCGGTTACCTCCCCGTCATTGACAACTTCAAACGGGACACAGCCCCATTCTTTTTTCAGTTTCAGGAAAAGGCCCCTTATATGTTTGTCAAAGTTGTCGCGCGAGATAGCGCGGAACAGGGAGGCGACCCGAACTTCATTGTTCATGTAAATGCCGGCGGCACTTCCGCCGATGGCGTCAATGCGCGGCAGTTTGACGGCCGCCCGCTTGATAATATCGTTAATACCGCTTATATGATATTGAGGGTCCGACTGATAATACGGGTCCCACACAACTTCTTCAGAATGAACAACTTTGCCGTTGATTACGGCGGCGCATTTGCGGTCGCTTCCGCCAAGATCAAAACCTATGCGGCATCCGTCAAGGTTCCGGCCCAGTTTGCTGGACGCATCATGCGGTTCCGGCATCCGGTCAAGCGGACATGCCTCCACAGTAATCGGGGAACCGAACACTTTGGTCCCAATCAGGTCAGAATCGAAAGCGCGACTGCCGTTGGCGCTGAAGCTTCCGGCAAGTTCGTCCGCTATGATCTTTGAGCCGGCAATTATGATTTTATTGCCGCCTTTCTGCCAGAGAAGCACTTTTATGAGCTTTGATATGTATTTTTTATTAAGGCCGATACCGCTCTTTTCGTCGGGCAGAACTTTTGTGCGGTGAACGAAGCATGTGCCGTCGGGCCTCAGCATGGCGATGGAAACCGGCATGCTGTCCGGATTTGACTTTACCATTTCCTGATAAGCTTTGTTCCACAGGACAGCCGGAACAAAATCCGGATCCAGCGGCGGCTTGTTTTTCACATTAACTTTAACTTCGTTTTCCATAATCAGGTTTACAACCGCAAAGGTTTTTCTTATCTCCCGGCATTTCTCTGTTCTAATTTCTTTCTGTATTCCGCCATATCAGTCCGCGGAGCCGCGCCCGATTCTATCGCCGCAGTTGCGACAGCCAGCGGTATTTCAACAAACAGGCGGCGGTCGAAAGGTTTCGGTATTATGTATTTCGGGCCGAACGAAAGGTTATCTTCAAACGGGAAAAGCTCCTGAATATCCTTTGTAACGGGTTCACGCGCCAAAGCGGCAAGAGCTTTTGAGGCGGCTATTTTCATTTGTATGTTTATCTTTCGTGCGGCAACATCCAAAGCGCCCCTGAAGAGGAATGGAAATCCAAGCACATTATTGACCTGATTGGGAAAATCAGACCTGCCTGTCGCCATGACGTATGGTTTATTACCCATGACAGATGCAACGGACCCGGGAAGTATTTCGGGATCAGGATTGGCCATGGCGAAAATAGCCGGATAAGATGACATGGCTTTTACTTCTTCAGGTTTGACGCAATTTGCCACTGAAACCCCTATGAATACGTGCGCGTCACGCAAGGCATCGCCAATGGTGGCGGCCGAAGTTTTCACCGCGTGTTCGCGTTTTTTGGCGTTAAGATCTGTTCTGTCCTGTCTTATCACGCCTTTTGAATCGCAGAGTGTGATGCTGGAAGCTCCGGCTGATTTCAGCATATCGGCAATTCTAATGCCAGCGGCGCCGGCTCCGTTTATCACGATTTTCAGTTCAGACAGAGACCGTCCGCATAACGCGGCGTAATTTAAAACTCCGGCGAGAGTTATCACCGCGGTTCCCCACTGATCGTCATGAAAAACCGGTATATCAAGCAATTCATCCAGCCGGTCTTCAATCTCAAAGCAGGCCGGCGCGGCAATGTCTTCCAGATTGATACCGCCGTACATGGCGGCAAGTCCGCAGGTCATATCAACAACACGGTTCGGATCGGTGGGTCCGGTATTCCTGCCGCCCATTCTGCAGTTATTAAGCGGCACGGGCCAGGCATCCACATCGCCGAATTTTTTAAAGAGCACGGCCTTCCCTTCCATGACTGGAATACTTGCCTCCGCTCCGAGATCGCCCAGTCCGAGTATGGCGGTTCCATCGGTTACCACCGCCACAAGATTGTTTTTCGCTGTGTATTTATAAACTGCCGCCGGGTTTTTGTGAATTTCCTTAACGGGCTCCGCCACGCCGGGAGTGTACGCCATACAAAGCGACCGCACGCTGTTCATTTCTTTTGCAAGGCGCAGGCCGATCTTTCCGCCAAGATGATACTCCATAATTTCTTCACGACTTATCTTCATATTAAAGACGCCACCATTTTGTTCATTTGTTCTTCGTTCTCGTTTATTGAATCCACCATTTTAAATTGAACGCGACACCGGTCCAGATTGTGTTTTTCGCGGTGGATTTTGAAATACACGTCGTTCATCAGATAATCGGTTAGAAAACGGATGCCGATTTCAAGTGTAATGATTTTGCCGCTTAGCGCGATGCATTCTTTTTCCGCTTTGGTCATGATATCGCCGGCTGTTTCCGTAAAGCCTTTAACAAGCGCTTCAAACAACGGCAGGCGTATATGAACTTTAGACAGGTCCTGCTCGTCTTCAGCGGATGATATTGTGCCGCTTCTGACCATATCGCCGAAGTCATACAGAAGAAGACCGTTCATCACGGTATCAAGATCTATCACGCAGATCCCCTCGCTTGTGGCGTTATCAATCATAACGTTGTTAATCTTGGTGTCATTATGAGTTACTCTTTCCGGCATAAGACCCTGCTGGTGTTTTTTGATCAGCGCATCAATGATATGCTTATGTTTCATCGCGAATTCGATTTCCTGTTTCGCGTCTTTGGCCCTGTTCGCGGTGTCGGCTTCTATAGCTTTCTCAAGCGCCTGAAAACGTTTCGGAGTATTGTGAAAATCGGGAATGGTATCATGGAGCCGTTCACCTGCAAGCGTACTCAGCTGTTTCTGGAACAATCCAAACGCACGGGCGGCTTCGAAAGCGAGAGAAGGTTGATCTATGACGTCGAAAGTAACAGCATCATCTATAAAAATATATGTGCGCCAGATACTGCCTTCCGGGTCCTTGTAATAAATCATTCCGTCAACGGCCGGTATTAATGTCAGCGCGCGTCTTTGAGCGTCCGGAACGCCGGCTTTTTTCAGCTGGCTTTTCTGGTGTTCTGTTACCCGGCGAACGTTCTCCATAAGCGCGATGGGGTTTTTGAAAACAATGTTGTTAATCCGCTGATGAATATATTTGGCGGGTTTCCCATTGTTGTCGTATGTCGCAACATAAGTATCGTTTATATGGCCCTTGCCACAGGGTTCAGCTTGTATAAATGTCTTCGGCACATTGAAGTGAGAAGCTATATTTCTGACATCATGTTTCAGTTGTTTTGTACTCATAAATAAATGACTTACCGGTGTTATGTGTTGAAAAAGACACAAATAGAAAATACGATAAGGGATACCTTACGACAAGTGAATTTATGATTCGTGTTTCAGCTCGTGAACATGCGTTCACTGCAAATTTACGCATAAGGCCGGCAATGGTCAGCAGTATCCGCAAAATACATTGCGCTATATGTAAAAAATCCCTTGTTTTTTGGTCTTTGCCTTAAATTGCAATAAGCTGTATAAATATTGGCATGAACAAGATCCTGTTTATATGCACAAAAAATTCCTGCCGCAGCCAGCTGGCGGAGGCATTCGCTCTTGCGCGTAACGAAAAAGGGATAAAAATAGTCAGCGCCGGAACAGAAACAGCTGAAGTTCATCCCCTGGCCATAAAAGTAATGGCCGAGACCGGTATTGATATTTCGGGTCAGAAATCAAAATCATTGAACGATCTTCCCTCGCTGGATTTTGACGTTGTGATCTCTCTTTGCGATCAGGCGGCAAAAAACTGTCCGCTATTACCGGGTAATCCCGAACGTGTTAACTGGAATCTTCCGGATCCGGCGGCCGAAGTCAGCAATAATAATCTGGAGGGTGAAGCCGCGCTTGATGTGTTCCGGCAAACGCGCGATGTCATCAAGCGGCTGGTGAACGATTTTTTTGAGAGAGGTTATCTTGTCGCGCTGATGGAGGCCAAGCGCGGCCGTGACATTGTAATCAACAATATCTCCGATGGAATAATCGCGCATGATCTGAACCGACGGGTATTCTATTTCAATAAAGCGGCTGAAGAGATTACCGGCTATCGCCGTGAGGATGTTATAAACCGCGACTGCCATGAGGTTTTCCCGGGCCGGTTCTGCGGCGGAAAATGTCATTTTTGTGACGGTGCTTTGCCGATAACGGGCGATATTATAAAGCAGGAAATAAGTTTCGCGACAAAAGACGGCGAAAGACGTTCCTTGGATATGACTATCAAGAAGATGGTTGATGCCAACGAAAACACCGTCGGGGTGCTTGCTTCGTTCAAAGATGTTACACGTGAACTACAATTGGCGGAGCGGGCCGGAGCAATCAACAGTTTCGCCGGCATTGTAGGCCGTGACGGCAGAATGCTGGAAGTGTTCGAGCTGATTCGTGATCTGGCTGATTCCAGCGCGCCGGTACTCATACAAGGGGAAAGCGGAACCGGCAAGGAGCTTGTCGCGGCGGCCATTCATAACGAAGGAATGCGGGCGAACAAACTGTTTGTTGCGGTGAACTGCGGGGCGCTCCCGGAATTTCTGCTTGAAAGCGAACTGTTCGGTCATGTGAAAGGCGCGTTTACAGGTGCTATTCGCGATAAGAAGGGCCGGTTTGAAATAGCCGATGGCGGAACCATTTTTCTTGATGAAATAGGCGATGTGCCGCCCGCGATGCAGATGAGACTTCTGCGCGTTCTGCAGGAAGGCACGTTTGAACGAGTGGGAAGCGAGAAGACGGTCAAAGTGGATGTACGTTTGATCAGCGCGACAAACAAGGATTTGGGGAAAGAAATGGCGGAAGGCCGGTTCCGTGAGGATTTGTTTTACAGGATCAATGTTGTTCCGGTGAAACTGCCGCCATTGCGCGAGCGGCGCAATGACATTCCCGCGCTGGTTGAAAACATATTGAAGCGTGCATTGAACAACTCCGGGAAAAGCGGCATTGAAGTTTCTTCTGATGCGCTTGATGTCATGATGTCATACAACTGGCCCGGCAATATCCGGGAGCTTCAGAACTGGATACAATTTGCGCTTGTGCGGTGCAAGGGGCCGGTCATTAAGCCCGAACATTTACCGCCGGGTGCCGGAATTACACGGTCATCGGACAACATTTTAACCGGAAAAAAACTGCGGGGCAAACTTGATGCCGCTTCGGTCATTTCCATTCTGAAGGAAGTGAACGACAACAGGGCGGAAGCCGCGCGGCGTCTTGGCGTTTCAAGGGCAACACTCTACCGTTTCCTGAACACCATAGGCAAAGTTTAAATGATAAAAGCTTAATCAATGCCTATCAGTCCTGTGGTTATCTCCTGTCATTTTCAAGTAATCTACCAGCGACTTTGGCCGGTATTTTAGATCGGCATCCCACCGCACTAATACACTGTCATGCAGGGATTGGGTCGGATCATTGCGCGGCTCGCCCTTGCCAGAACCTTGTACTAACTTCGCTGTTTGCCCGATAACCCTATTGACGCCGAAGGTTGGCCAATATAAGCCAGTTTTAGAGTTGTGTAATTCTGCCATGGGATTAGCATTCAAAGGGTAAGCATTCATTGCGTCCTCATCAAACATGAGCCCTGCCCCTTGCGCCTTATCGATCATCCACTTCAGTGTAATATCCGAGATCCCGCATTGAACGTATCCACCACCGATGTCACTATGAACGCCGCAGAACCAAACCTGCTCAACTGTCTGTCCCGGCTTTGGCGTATAGACCCATAACGTCGGCTGGAACGGGGCACGATGCTCGTCAATGGCTAACGCATGGTATGCAAATTCGACTGTTTTACTCAATTCTGTGTCGTGAAATTTGTATTTATTTCGGTTAAACCACCTTAACCCTCGTAACGGCATGCCGAGCGCACCAACGGTATCCCAGACGCCGATAAATTTGATAGGAATGTTTTCGGTTCCGCAAAGAGAAAAGTCCGTTCTGAATTTCACGGATTCCGAATCATCGGGCCCGATTTCACGTTTCTGATACAACTCGATTGCCAGTCGGTAATGCTCGACAAACGCACGCTTGAGAATCCCGCATTTCCGAATCATTCCGGCAATACTGCGTGCGGTAAAAGCTCCGCGACTGAACCCGAACAGAAAAATTTCATCACCCGATTCATAATTGCCGATTAGAAATCTGTAGGCATCATGAATATTATCCTCCAATCCGTAGCCTAACGCGCCTCCAGTACCACGATCTAATAGATTTCCCGTGCCAACGCCTTGGTCATAAAAGATGATCTGCGGAACAGCATTGTCGCGTTTTGCAATGCGAAAAGCGATTTTAACAATATTTGAGGGAGATAGTTCGCCATCTATTTCTTGATCTGCTTTATTCCAAGTGCCGTCACAGCAAAGAATGAGTTTTTTCATGAACGCCTCTTCTTTAGAGACATAACCAAATGTTGTGGATAGGGTAAAAAAAGAGCGTATCCTTTATAAGAAGAAAAACAAAAAAGCCCGGAAATAAGCCGGGGGAAAGGATGCGCTCAATGGAAAACATTACACAAGAAGCAGAGATAGAGGGGGCAGTCGCCAAGCCACTAAATGAGAAATGTTTCATGCTTGCCATGTTACAAATACCTGCACAGGAATTCAAATATATTCCCCTACTCCTGATCAATCCTTATTTATCCGCTTGAGGGCTGGCCCTCCAGTCATTGACACACATCTGTCAACCCTCATTTTCTAGTTTCTAGGTCTGACCCTGAAGGCCCGTGTTCCAAACGGATGCAACATCCGGATTAACACCCACTTTTTCCATCACAACCCGGTTTTATTTACGCAGAAATTTCTGAAGGTATGTTTACCTGAACACATTCTCGATCAGAAATTCACATGATGATTCTGCCCAATTAGATTTCTCGATACCATCGATTGTAACTTCCAAACCTCTGACAAATTCCTGATCACCATCAGTTATAGCACTAAACGGCGATTGGGAATAGTCACGTTGGTAAAGCGGAACGTCTTTTGTTGTTGCGAACAATTTCAACTTCTCGATACCTGCCGGCCCTCTGACTCGAATTTTGTATCCGCCTACTTCTCTTGGCAATTCATATATTCGCTTCGCCTTAACTTTATTGTTTGGCTCAAAACGATTAGGGAACAGCACTGTAATGGTTCCATCAGTGGCAAAACCGAAAATTGTCAGATAACAATCTTGATCTGTACTGAAGAATATTTTCGCCGTATCGCCTATCGGCAATCGATCCTTTTCCAGCCAGATTTTTGCTTCAAACTTTTCTCCTCGTGCCTTGATACGATCTATATCGTCCCACAAAGGACTAATGAACGTTCTGATACTCCTTCGCGCTTTTACCTTGTGGCCGGCAATGACCTTTCCCGATTCAACCGAAAAAAGCCGTGCATGTATTTCAACAATATCACCTAGTTCAATAATAGTACCAGCCAACACTCCACGTGCACCGGTTAGCTTTCCGGTTCTTGCCGCGGTTTCAGGTGAAATGAAACCCTCTGCAGAAAGTTTTTGCTCTTCTAACGCCTTTGCCAAATGTTCACGCTCAACAACCACAATGTTGGTAATAACAGAAAGCTCGGTCATAATCTGTTCTGTAAGCAGCTCTCCCTCCATGGATTTCGAGCCATCTTCATGACGAAAAGGCATAACAGCTATTATTCGAGCGTCTGCTTCTTTAATGTTTTCCTGAACAAATTGAGAAACCGCTTTGCTGGCAGATTCTACTATTTGATCATCCGCCATGCCTGTTATTGCAGTGAAACATACAAGCAGTGATAATGGTAATATTGAAATGTTATTACAACGCATTAACACCTCCTTATATAGGATCTCCATATAAACAAAACCCCGCCCAATAGAAAGGAGACTTTCCTTCCTTGATCATCTCAAGTTGTGCGCTTCTCAAGGCCTCCACTTTGTCCTGAGATTTCAAGTTCTTGTAAAAAGAAACCATAAGATCCTTGGTGGCCGCATCATCCACTTTCCACAAACTAGCAACTACCGACGGTACCCCGGCAGCCATGAACGCTCGCGTTAACCCCAACA
>JBFZFB010000096.1:0-6771 GCA_041306605.1 Lentisphaerota bacterium
CGAAGACAAAGCCCGCTCCTGGCTGGAAATGCTCGAACTGGCTTACCCTCAATATGTGGCAACATTCGGCCACGACCTGCCTGATAACGACATAAAACGGCTTACCGTCGTCTATGCCTCGTCATACAATTCCATCGTCGCGGCATGGGCATCCGACTTCGGCGAATGTGACGGCTTCGGCGGAGGCGGGTTCATGGCGGAATATTCGAAAATAGCCTATGAATACCCCAGCGGCGGAATGATCTATCACCACCGCTATATAGTACTCCACGAATGCGCCCACCAGTTTCAGGCCGTACTGGCCGGAACTTGTTACTACACACCCACCTGGTTCATCGAAGGCATCGCCGTGTCAGCCTGTACTCATGTTTACGACGAACAGAAAAAACAACTCACCATCCACGTGATTGACAGGGCACCCATCGTCAACCACTTCGATGACGGCATCAACATCTTGAGACCCCTAAACCTGTCTTTTGAAGAAATGCTCAAGCAGGGCGTTCCCGGCGAGTACAGCGGATGGCTCGTGGCATTACGATTCCTGCTCTCCACGCCGGACCGGGCACTGAAACTCCATGTCTGGAATAACGAGCTCATGCGCATCAGAGCCGGCGGAGAAGAACAGAATAAACTCGTCTCACAGATGTTCGGCTCGACCGAACAAATGAACAAAGAATGGGCGGAGTGGTTCGCATTTCAAAGCAGTACCTTCCATTACATAGCGTGGGGCTTTGAACAAAACGCAGGATGGTTCTGGTCCAGACCGTCACGCGGTGAATACACGCGAACAGATATTATGCTGACCCCGAACGGTTCACCCAAATATGACACGTGGCGAATGGATTACCCGCGCTCATTGCCGCCGCCGGAAGCCGGCGAAATCCGGCGCGGCGTCGAAGAACCGTCCGTCGGCTGTATGATCGATATCTCCAAACAGCCCGAAAAAGGCAAAGTTGGCCTCGGATTCGGACTGACAACCTCTCCAAAAACACAGCCTTTCCCGGAAAATATCTTTTTCACCGATCAGGCCGGCCAACAACCCGGCCTCTTTATATCAACTTGGAACGCCACAAATATCACCAACGTAATTGTTCAATCAACTGACGCCACCGCAGGAGACTTAATAGCCACAGGCATCGTGTCAACCGTATCGCAAAATGATCTCAGTAAATTTCTTAACGAAACAAAAACCAATTTCATCGCCGAATGGAACGGCTGGATGAAAGTTGAAAAAGACAACTCTTACGGATTTTCCATATACTGTGATGACGCCGGCTGGATGTGGATAGATGATAATCTCGTCCTGGAAAAGACCAGTATACAGGACATACGCGGCTCTCATAACCGGATTGAACTCAAAAACGGACTTCATAAGTTCAAACTGCGTTTAGCTCAAAACACCGGCAGTTACAGCTTGCTCACCGAAACATTTGACGCGACAAACCCGGTCCCCGGCTTTGCCGCAGTACTCGTGGAAGAAGGCAAACGCCTGATAATCAACGGCAAACCTATAGGTATGACAAACGCAATATTTCAACTGACCGACGAATTCCGCGCCGCAATCACCGGAGCCGGCAATAAATTCGGCATGAACGTTAAAATCGGCAAGACCTCTCTCGACACAACTCTACGCGCCACATCCGGCACCAATGCCACTCAAGTCTTTTCCGCTTCAATTCCACTGACCGAAGCCGAACGTCAGCGCCTGCTTTCAAACTATATGTCCATGCTGGTGCGCCTTGATGAAGGTGATTATTATCAATTAAACTTGGGCTTGGAACCGTTCTTCGACGCCGGAATAATCAACACCAACGACCTTTCCCAACCCGCTCCCGCCAATGTCTGGCGATTTGAAGGATGGATGCCGCTCGCAGGCCTTTATCACGCCGCTTTTCTGCTGGGAGATAAAACACCGCACTCCCTGCTTAACCTGAAAACCAACATGCTTGCCGCGGTTGAACAAAACAAGGAAACACAAACCGCGGCCGTCAACGCGTACCGGTCTCAAATCACCAATATCATTAATGATGTCAAAAACTGCGGATACAAAACCAACACCACGGTACAAACAGCTCTAAACAGTCTCTGCGGCGTTGGATTCGACCTCACCCTGCTCCCCGGTGATGACCCCGATGAGTTTACCCTGCGTAGCAATATCTTCGGGCCTGTGGAAGATGAAATATCAGGCACACTCTCATTTTCAGCTTCACCAAAAGCAAAGTCCAAATTGAAAAAAATAAAATTCACAGTGCCTGCCGGAACAACAAAAACAATAGACCAAGTCTGCCGGCTGGGCCTTGAACGCGCGCCAAGAATCGTCAGCGCCAAAATTGATCTGACCTGGCACGATCAGGAACTCTCGCTTTCTGACTCCGATGATTTCGGTTCCACAATTCCAAAATGGTGGATCATAGGACCGTTCGATAACCCCGGCGGCACAACTGCTGATGTTAAAAACCCCATTGAATCCGAAGAAATAAATCTAAAAGCGCGATATGACGGCAAGGATGGCCAGAAGATACACTGGAGCAAAGTGGAACAGAAGAAATCAGCGCCGCTTAAAGCCGAATATACGGTAGACCTTGCAGATATATTGGGCTCAAAAGATAACGCCTCAGCTTATGCATTCGTTAAAATCCACTCAAAAAGAAAATGCGATGCCATTCTGGCGCTCGGCTCTGACGACGGTGTTGTTGCTTGGCTCAACGGCAAGGAAATTCACCGCAATCTCACCAGCCGCGGTTACGTCTCGTGCCAGGACCGTATTCCCATCAAACTCGAAGACGGCAACAACTTTCTACTGCTCAAAATCACACAGAACACCGGCCCCTGGTCATTCAGCGCGCATATTCTGGAAAGCAACGGCACCCACCCCCTCCACGACGTTCGGGTAGACTTCTAATACCGCATGTCAGGCTGAAAAACAGCCTGACCGTAACATCACATTCTCATCCGGCAATACGCTAAAAAATGTAAATTTTGAAAGTTTGCCATCCTAGTGTTTTTTTTGTACTCTATATTCACTGGCAAAAAAAGGGGGAGGGCTGAATATGGATATACTTGAACTCAAGCGCCTACTGCGCAAAGAAACTTCTTATCTTATCGACGGCTGGGACCAGGTTGACAGAGATTATCTTGCAACAAGAATGATCAATCTCATCGAGTCATGGAAAAACACAAAGTCATACCAGATAGATCCTGAAATGGTAAACATGGCTGTCAAATCTCTATGCGACGACTTTGCCGGCTACGGCCCGCTTCAGGATCTCCTGCTCGACCCGTATGTCACCGAAATAATGGCCAACGGCCCTTACAAAATCTACATAGAAAGCAACGGCCAGAAGATGCTCACATCTGCCACGTTCGATAGTGTCGATCATATGCGTTACATAATTGATAAAATGGTTTCAGCCACCGGCAGACGCGTTGACAACGAATCGCCCTGCGCCGATGTTTCTCTGTCGGACGGTTCGCGTGTAAATATAACCATCCCCCCGCTTTCCGTGGACGGCGCCTCCATCACCATCAGAAAACTGGCAGGCTCAATACAATCACTTCATGATATAGTAAATTTAGGAACACTGGATGCCCGTATGGCGGAATTCCTCATCGCGTGTATGCACGGCAAGCTGAATATCCTTTTCGCCGGAGCCACCGGAACGGGAAAAACCACAACTCTCAATGTTCTTTCGCCCTACATAGAAGAGGGAGAACGTATCATTACCATTGAAGACACTCTGGAACTCAACATGGGACAGGGTAATATAGTAAGACTTCTTACACGTCCGGCCGACCTTGAAGGCAAGGGCTACATCGGCACACGATACCTGTTCACCAACGCACTTAGAATGAGGCCTTCCCGTATAGTACTCGGCGAAGTAAGAGGCGTAGAAGCACTCGACTATATTCAGGCGCTCAACAGCGGACACAGAGGAACATTGGCCGTCCTGCATGCCTCCACACCGCGTGATGCCATAACAAGACTGGAAACCATGGCGTTATACGCCGGACTAAACCTGCCAAGCTGGTCCATACGCAAACAGATAGAATCAGGCCTGAACCTTATTGTTCAGCACGAACAACTCATGGACGGAACAAGAAAGATCACCTATATCACGGAACTGGTCGGAATCCAGAATGACGAAATCGTATTAAAAGATATCTACCGTTATGAATTGGACGAACATGATGGAATAGCCGGCATTAAAGGAAGATTTATCGCACTCGGACCGCCAACATTCTTCTCAAAATTCTCCAAGCAGGGCGTACATATGGACGACGCCCTCTTTAAAGAATAGAACCCTGCACCCTTTATCCATCTTACGCCACGAATATGGCGCAAATCAGCGGCGCGGTTTATCGCGCACGCTGGATTCGACTGATTGCGCCTTCTTCGTTAGCCGTTTGCGAATTGCTTCAAATTCTTTTGTTTTACCTTCTCTTTTCGACCATCTTTCGATTTCTTCAATATTGATCGAGTTTTCACAGGCAACCAGCACAGCCTGCTCAAGACACGGCATGTCATCCCAATGATAATAACCGGCCAATCGGTCCTTCACGCAGTCGGTTGGTGATATGATTTTGAATGTGCCTGTACGTGTCTTAATCTCAACAATTTCACCGACTTGCTCGTCTCCGACCCCTAGGGGTCCGGGAGGGAACTCGACGAGGTATTTGGTGTCCGGATGTTTAAAGTATCTATTGTCTTCGTTGAATCCGATTTTCGCCATTGCGGTTTTGATCTTGTCGCGCTTAACAAATGCAGCATTCACGAAGTCCAGATCCATCGAAACATACTTCCCCTTGCTATAATGCGCAACACAGGCCCCTCCTGAAAGGACAACGTTGATTCCTTGTTTGCTCAGATGGTTGCCGATAAATCCGGCAAGCTCGATGGGCGTCATATCTGCGACGGCAATCACAGTGGTTTCCCTTTTCTTCGAGGACGGCGGCGCACCATGACGAGACGTTCTCTATCTTCCGGCGAGTAGAAGGAAATAGCCTTTTCCAGAAGGCTCCGGATTTCCCTGAGAAACGCATACCTCGGGTTAAACTCGTAGAGTCTTGTTTTCCCTGCAGTTCGACTTACCAGAACTCCGGCAAGTTCCAGTTTGTCGAGTTGCTTCTGAATTGGTGCCAGATCCGTTTCAAAGAAACGGGCAATTTCTCTTGCGTAGCCTTCTTTTCGAGCAAAGATAAACACAAGGACTCTTTCACTGCTAAATGATCCAAGGATTGACTCAAGCATCTTACCGACCTCCTATGTAAGTCATATGACCGCAATAATAGGTCAAGCTACCTTTTATTGGAGCGGCGCGCAAGAGGAATATTTTAGATATTCAAGATTCGACGGCAAGAGATTTTTGGGTCAGATAACATGAAAGACAAAACCTCCTAGTCACGCCGCATGCCCGGCGCGGTTTATCGCGAACCATCCGGCGGCTGGTTCGCAGGTTCATTTCTCAAGATCCAGATTCCGGCTCCGACCAGGAGACAGAACGCCGTGTCGGCATAGAACGGGAAAGGTCGCAGGTCAAGTCTGAAACCGTGGACAAGCAAGACGAGCCCTTCGGCAAACATCAGCGCGCCCGCCATGGCAATGACGTTGGCAAAGCGTCTCGGCCAGATGGCCAATGCCAAGAAAAAGATGCCTACACCGGTGAAGGCGCCCGCCGCCATACGCAGCCAGTAATCCAACATAGGATCGGCGGGCATATCTCCCGCCCCGAGTCCGCGGAGCGCCGTGACGGCCATCGGCCACGGCAGAATAACACCGACGGCCGACACGGCCCAGGTAAACGCCGATGTCAGTAAAAGCAATCGCAACAGTTTCATTTTCATCTTCATCTGCTCCGCCAACGTCCGGCGTGTGCCGCGAGGCACCACGCCGTTGTTAGCATCATTTCTTGCCGAGTTCTGTCAGAACTTCCTTGACCAGATCGCGGTACTGGTCCCGAATCGAAAAGTTGTCTTTCTCCCAGTGGTGCCGTGGGTACTCGTAAGCCACGACCTGCCGGAGGAAGTCGTTCTTCGTCATTCCCAGTTGTGACGACACGAGGGTGAGGTAGTACCCGATCTTGCTCTCGTCGTATTTCGGGTCAAAGTCCATGAACGCCTTCTTGACCTGGTCGCGGGTCAGAACCTTCGTCTTCAACAAGGCGGGGAAGATGATCTCGCGCATCCGGCGATTGGTGACTCGGTCTCGGCCAAGGTAATCGAGTAGGTGCTGTTTCAGTGCCGGGGCACCATGCGTCCCCGGATCGTCGGACATTGGAATCTCGAACTTCTTCTGTTTCCTGCGACGTTCCTGTTCCATCTCTTCCGAGATCACCGACGTCTTGGTCAGCAACTCTTCGCCACCCTTCGTCTTCACGTAACTCAAGACTATGGCGTTGAGGTTGACTCCGTAGGAGTCGGACAACCATTCGATCATCCGTTCGAGGGAAGCCTCAATGGAGAACCCGACCAGCACGATCCTTTGCGTGCTGTTGACGTTCAGGTTCTCCATGTCGGCATCCGGGAACGCCTCAGCGAACGCCTCCTCAAACGTCCGTTTGGTGTAGTCAGCGCATATCTCGCTAAGGCGTTCTACTGTCCAATCCGCCACGTCCGAGGCGTAGTCAATCGCCTGTGCGAGTGTCTCGCGCGGGAGTTCGGCTCGCTTGATCTCGATGATTACGGTGTTCCCTGACCGGTCTATTCCGAGAAGATCAATGGGGCCGGACTTCGTCATGACCTGTCGGCCGATGATGAGAATGTCCGTTCCGATAA
>JBFZFB010000097.1:0-3687 GCA_041306605.1 Lentisphaerota bacterium
TACAAATTCAGGAGATTTTTGTGATGTTTCGAGGGTTTTCTTAAAATCATCGTGGTCCTGCCTGTAGGCAAGAACTTCTTTCTCGCTCTCACCGAAATTTACTTTATTAGAAACAGGATTATACATTTTTGACACCTTTGCCTTATCAAACGATGGTGCACCGTATATCATCAGGGCGCTGGAATCAATAAAACTTTATTGTTCACCCCTGATTTCTGACATATTTCCCCGGTACCTGAAAAATACTTACCGGTACAATTTTGAGATGAACTCCAGATTCTTTTCGACTTATTGGCTCGAATTTTGCACAATCAATCCTCATGTTGAATCAGCAATATCTTAAATATCTCGTAATACCGGTCATCGGGTTCGCTGTTGCTTATTTCCTGACCCCGGTAATTATACTAATGGCAAAAAGAATCGGCATGATTGACATGCCCAATGCAAGACGCATGCACAAAACACCCACCCCGCGCGGCGGAGGATTGGCCATCTTTGCTGGACTCCATCTGGCTTGTGCTGCAATCTTTTTCCTGCCCTGGTATTCGTTCGAAATCAAACTTGACTTCAGCTGGTGGATAAAATTCCTCTCGGTTTCTTCCATTGTTGTCGCAATTGGATTCATTGACGACAAATACGGCATGAAAGCATGGGTTAAACTGCTGTTACAAACAGTTACAGCATTGCTCGCCTTTTACATGGGTATCCGGTTCAACACCATCACCTATGTCCACCTCTCTGTTTACCTCGATTGTATTCTCACGGTGATTTGGTTCCTTGCTTTTATGAACGCGTTTAACCTGATTGATGGACTGGACGGGCTTGCCTGCGGGCTGGGCGCGATAGCGGCCGCCGGCATGGCAGGATTTTTTCTCCTGCAAAGACAGCCCGGCGACACTCTCGTCATGCTTGGAATGATTGGTGCATGTTTGGGGTTTCTACGTTACAACTTCGCGCCGGCAAGAATCTTTCTCGGTGATTCCGGGAGCATGTTCCTCGGCTTCACGCTTGCGGCTGTCTCGCTTGGTGCTTCAGCCAAAAATACTATTTTAACAGCCGTAGGCATTCCTTTGCTGGCGGCAGGAGTTCCGTTCTTTGACACTTTACTCGCAGTCTGGCGCAGATTGATTATTGGCGACAACCACTCCGGAATAAACGGCCAGAACGGCTCAAGATTCAAGGTTTTTGATGTTGATCTTTACCACTTGCATCACCGGCTGGCGCGCTCAGGAGCCTCGCACAGCAGAGTTGCCCTTATCCTCTACGCGCTGAACGCCGGACTTGTTGTTCTTGGCCTGATCGGAACAGCCATCAATTCACAGACAATGGTGTTGTATCTGCTCACATTCTTTGCCATCTCCCTTGCGGTTGTCGGGCATCTCGCGCGAGTTGAGCTCTGGTACAGTGCAGCTGCTATTATGCAGGGAATAAGACGGCCGGCACGAAAGGAAATAGCGGTTGTCCTCTATCCTCTTCTTGATGTGCTATTTCTATCAGTCGCCGCCATGTTGACCATCCGGCTTATGTGGGGCGATATCGGGCTTGGCATGTTGAAGACTAAATGGGTTGACGGAATGCCTTATATGGTTGGAATCCCATTCATAGTAATCATGTTCTCTAGAACCTACCGCAGGGTCTGGTCGCGTGTACGGCTCTCTGAGCTGGGACTGCTTTCCATGTCGGCATTTCTAGGCTGTTTGATTGGCGTAAGCATCATATGCCTGCTGGAAAACATCACGCGGCGCAACATGATAATGGCAGGTTTTACATTCTGCTCGCTATCCTTAATTCCGATCGTTGGCTTACGAATATTACCGAGAATGATTCAGGATATGTTCTACATGCTGTCGTCCTATTATACTCCCGACACTATCCGGAAAGTGCCTGTCCTTGTTTACGGTGCTGGCGACAATTATATGCTCTTTTTGCGGCAAGCTTTTACGGAAGATCTGAAAAACATGACTGAGCGGCGGATCATCAAAGCGCTTCTTGATGACGACACCAATTTGCACGGCAGGTTCGTTCACGGTCACCTGGTAATCGGCGGAATCAATCTTCTCGAAGAAGCGGTCAAAGAGAAAGAAATCAAGGAAATCATTCTCACGCTTAATATTCCTGAAGAGTCCAAAGCGCTTATTGCAAAAGTCGCGCAAAAATACGGTGTAAAGGTCTTGAGATGGCGGGCCGAGCTGGTAACCGAGCTGTAACCATAGCAGAATCAGAGAATCTCATTCACGCTTCTTCTTCCAGATTCCGGCGTGGCAAGCGAAGTGCTGGTAAAATTTATGAAGGGAATCTTACGGGAATAACCCATTCATTCCCTGTTCCAGGGCAGCAATAGGAACGGCTTCTACTAAATCTGCAAGCGGATATCTGTTTGAGCCCGGATACACAACTGCAATTCGTTCCGGCTGTAAATCATGCAATGCAATCTGCATCGATTTAGTCAGCCTCGGAGCATCCACACATTTAAACTCCACTCCATACATTTTGCCCCGCTTGATAAGAACAAGGTCTATTTCTGCGCCTTGATGAGTGGCCCAGAAATAGGCTTCATCAGGCTCAACTACCCGCAAAGTTTCTTCAACTGCATAACCTTCCCAAGATGCTCCGCATTTCGGATGCGAGAGCAGGTCTTTTTCTGTAACAATTCCAAGCAAGTGATGAAGCAAGCCTGTGTCACGAAAGTAGACTTTCGGCGATTTCACTTGTCTCTTTTTCAGATTGGCATGCCATGGGGGCAACTGCCTGAGCATAAAAACATCACACAAGAGATCCAAGTAACGCCGTACAGTGGTTTCTCCGAGATTGAGAGAACGAGCTGGTTCGGCATAATTCCATATCTGGCCGTGATAGTGCGCTGTCATTGTCCAGAACCGCAACAGCGTCGTCGCAGGAATAGAGAAACCAAATTGAGGAATATCGCGTTCCAGGAAAGTCTGGACAAAATTCTGCCGCCACTGGTTGCTTGATGAATCAGTATCAGCAAGAAACGATAACGGATAGCCGCCACGCAACCAGTGCTTTGACAAATCCTTCTTGCCTACCTCTTCAAGATTAAAACCACTCATTAAAACTCGTTCAATCCGCCCTGCTAATGATTCTGAAGACTGTCGTAATAATGCTGGTGATGCGCTCCCCAGTATCAGGAATTTAGCAGGTAAAGGCATCCGGTCTGCCAACACCCTCAATACAGGGAACAATTCCGCCCGCCTCTGGACTTCATCAATCACCACAGTTCCTTTCAGCGGTTCAAGCGCCGACATGGGATTTTCCAACCGTTGAAGATGACGTGGATCTTCTAAATCAAAATAATTCAAAGAATCAGCAGGGACTATTTGCCTAGCCAGAGTTGTTTTGCCACATTGACGTGGTCCATGCAAAGCAACCACGCGACTGCGCAAAAGTGCATGTTCAATGCTATTTAGAAGTTTACTACGGTTAAACATGAATGCACTTTACCATGAAATCAGATCATTGCAAGGATGTTTTTCATGATAAACAAAACATCCTGCCAAAAGCCAGCATTGACGGCAGGTTGTAGGATACCAGAAATATTCACCCCCACATCCTTCATCCAGATTCCGCCGTGGCGAAGAACCAATAAATAGAGTTTTACCACGAAGTGCACGAAGCGGGACAAAAGTTAGGTTCGCTTCGCCGAACGGCGCAGAAAAAACCTTCGTG
>JBFZFB010000098.1:0-21709 GCA_041306605.1 Lentisphaerota bacterium
CTGCATGACACATGGCCGGTGTCAGCCTCCATCGAAATAGCCTGCTATTCCTGCTTCGGCTTCCTTGGCCATGTGTCATTCGCAACACCCCTCCGGCTACAGTATTTCTTCAACCGCTCTAGCGTTTTTTCAGGTTCTTAACAAAAGAGGACATGCGTGACATGGCTTCTTTTATTTGTTCCATGTTGGTGGCGTAAGAACAGCGGATGAATCCTTCTCCTGATGCTCCGAAAGCCGTGCCGGGCACACAGGCCACCTGTTTCTCATCAATGAGTTTGAGGGAAAACTCTTTTGATGACATTCCGTAATCTCCGATATAAGGAAACGCGTAAAAAGCGCCTTCAGGCTTATGGCAGGGCAGGCCCATTTCGTTTAGAGAAGCGCAGATGAAATTGCGTCTTCTTTCGTATTCACTTCTCATGTTGATTATATCGGTTGATCCGCCAGCCAGAGCTTCGATGGCGGCTTTCTGGCTCAAGACAGGAGCGCACATCATTGTGTACTGATGGATTTTCATCATGGCTTCAGTTATCTGCGGGGGCGCGCATGAGAATCCGAGCCGGAATCCGGTCATTGCCCATGCTTTGGAAAAGCCGTTCAGAAATATTGTGCGTTCTTTCATTCCCGGCATAGAGGCTATGCTTACGCGGTCTCCTTCGTAGGTCAGCTCGGAGTAAATTTCATCCGTTATGACGATTAAATTGTTTTCCACAGCAAACCGGGCAATTCCTTCGATATCAGCGCGGGATAATACAGCACCGGTAGGGTTGGTTGGGAAGTTCAGGATCAAAGCTTTTGTTTTGCCGGTCAGTTTTTCCTCCAGCATCCTTCTGTTCAGACGGAAATTGTTTTCCCGGTGGGTTACTACCGGTACCGGCACACCGCCGGCAAAGGTGACAACAGGTGCGTAAGAGACGAAACAGGGTTCATGATATAAGACTTCCTCGCCGGGATTTATTATTGCGCGGATTGCGATATCAAGAGCTTCGCTGACTCCTACGGTAATCAGTATTTCATTTTCCGGATTGTAACTCACATTGAAAGATTTTTCGACGTAACCTGCAATGGCCCGGCGCAGTTTCAGAAGGCCGAGATTTTCGGTGTAAGAAGTCGCGCCTCTATCCAGAGCAAAGACAGATGCTTCGCGAATGTGCCATGGAGTCACGAAGTCGGGTTCACCGATGCTGAGGCTTATTATATCCTTGCGTGTGCTTACGATTTCAAAGAAATCCCGTATACCGGAACGCGGGATATCGCGAATATGGTCTGCTATGAATGCTGATGGTGGTTTACGGTTCATTCGGGCAGGTTTTCCTTTATGGTGAGACCGGGAGTCTTTCCTGTTTTTCTTCTTTCTGCATCAGGATGTCGTGGTCCTTGTAGGTTTTAAGCATAAAATGCGTGGATGTTGAAACTACGCCGTCGATGGTGGCAAGTTTTTCGCTGACAAAGAAAGCAACTTCTTTCAGGTTGTTGCCTTTGACAAAAACCAGCAGGTCGTATGCTCCAGACATCAGGAATAGTGATTCGACTTCAGGAAACTTGCTGATACGGGTTGCTATACGGTCAAATCCGCCTTCGCGTTCCGGGGATGTTTTCACTTCAATTAC
The DNA here is from genome assembly GCA_041306605.1 of Lentisphaerota bacterium. Taxonomy (GTDB): domain Bacteria; phylum Verrucomicrobiota; class Kiritimatiellia; order UBA8416; family JAQBFJ01; genus JBFZFB01. The sequence continues at coordinate 1,611 of JBFZFB010000098.1, forward strand.
GGCGTGAACGCGTTCCAGATCAAGTTTGTCTTCATTCACTATTGCCTGATAGCCGCGGATGATTCCTGATTTTTCATAATCAGCTATCTGTTCCTTGATTTTTTCTTCGGATGTATTGAGCTGTTTTGCGAGGTTTTTGGTTGATTCAAGCGCATTTTTTCTTAGAAGTTTGAGCAATTCGTCCATTGTATCTCCTTGATTTACAACATCGTTGACGTTCTATAGCATATTATTAATTCGTGTGACAATGGTTTTGTTGGTTCGTTTTGAAGAGTGCTATGGCCTTTTTGCCGGTTAAATGGTAATTTTCTTTTTTTCGGGGGAGGTTCTTTCTTGAGTATTGATAATGTGCGTATAGTTGTGATGAATCCGCTTTACGGCGGTAATGTGGGGTCCATCTGCAGGGCCATGGCCAACATGGGTCTTTCCGATCTGGCTCTTGTTCAGCCCGAGCGTCTGAATATGGAAGAGGCGCAGATGATGGCGTGTCATGCCACAGACATACTGGAGAACCGCACTGAGTATGACAAGCTGGCTGACGCGGTGGCCGATTGCGGGCTGGTTGTAGGCACGACAGCCCGGAAAGGTTTGTATCGTCAGCATGCCCGGACGCCGCGTGAATGGGCCGGCAAGGTTGTGACGGAAATAAACAATGGCGTCAAGGTTGCGCTGTTGTTTGGCAGAGAGGACAACGGGTTGACGAATGAGGAGCTTGCGATCTGCACGCAGATAATACAGATTCCTACCACGGAAGAATGTTCTTCGCTCAATGTTGCGCAGGCGGTGATGGTTTGCTGTTATGAGGTTTTTCTGGCTACGGGAACGTATGAGCCGCCGCAGGAAAAGACGCCAGAAGCGTCTTCAAATTTAAGGGAGCGTATGTTTGCCATGTGGAGGAAGACACTGCTGAGCATAGGATTTATGAAGGAGGACAAGGCGGACCATATGATGCTGGGGTTGCGCAGGATTCTTTCGCGCGGTACGCTTACAGTTGATGATGTTCATATATTAATGGGCATAGCGAGGCAGATGGACTGGGCGGCCCAGAAATCCGTTGTTGCGGAGCAGGGGAAGCCGGTTATTGAAGAATAAAGTGGTCTTGAATATGCTCGCGGGCTGATGTATGATACTTGGATTGCTATTTTGACAAGGGGAATATTTGCATGGAATCAATGCCGACAACTTATCTTTCCAAATTGCTTTCCGGGACGGGTTTGTTTTCCGGAGAGCAGATTGAAGGTTATCTGGAGCAGGTGCTGGCTCACAATGCCAGCCTGACGGAAGTGGTGATCAGGGATGGTTTTGTGAGGGAGGACAAGTTTCTTCAAGAGCTGGCGAGGGTGCTTGGGATTTCCTTTGTGCGTCTGAATGATATTGAGATAAGCAAGGAGGTTCTCGGTCTGATACCTACCAAAGCGGTGTTTCAATACAATGTGATTCCGGTTTCGTTTGAAAACAATGTTCTGACGGTGGCGACGAATGATCCTCTGAATGCCGGTGTTCTTGATTCTCTCCGTCTGGCGTCCGGCGCGCGTGTGCGTCTGGCGTTGAGCACCTCGCCGGATATAGCGAAGGCGGTGAAGGCGCTTTACGGCGTGGGGGCTGATACGTTTGACATAATGATGCAGGACGACCGGTTTGACATGGAAGTGGAAGATGATATCAGGAAGATGGATTTGAGCGAGCTTGATCAGGAAGCGTCCATTGTGAAATTTGTAAACCAGATCATCTGGGAAGCGTGTCAGCAGGGGTCGACGGATATTCATTTTGAGCCGATGGAGGACAAGCTACGCATCAGATACAGGATAGACGGGCTTTTGCACGACACACCTGTTCCGGCTCTATTGAACAGGTTTCAAGCGGCAATTATTTCACGCATCAAGGTAATGGCCAGTCTCGATATTGCCGAGAAGCGATTGCCGATGGATGGCCGTATCGGTTTGCGTGTCAAGGGAAGGGACATAGACATTCGTGTTTCGACCATGCCGACGGTATATGGGGAAAGTGTAAGTTTAAGACTTTTGCAGGGTGGCGGGAGTTTTGTCAGTTTAAAAGAGCTTGGAATGAGCAAAAGAGATTCTGATCTGATAGAAAAGGTCATTAACAAGCCAAACGGGATTATTCTGGTTACGGGCCCGACAGGATCCGGCAAAACCACCTCTTTATACGCCTTTTTGCACGAAATTAACACTATGGATTGCCGGATAATGACAGCTGAGGAGCCGATTGAATACGAAATGGCCGGCATAAATCAAGTGCTGGTAAGGCCGGACATAGGGCTTACATTTGCCAAGATACTCAGATCATTTCTGCGTCAGGATCCAGACATTATAATGGTTGGTGAAATTCGTGATTTAGAAACGGCCGAGATAGCGATACAGGCTTCTCTGACGGGCCATCTTGTTTTCAGCACTTTGCATACCAATGATGCGGCGGGTTCGTTTACGCGTCTGCTGGATATGGGTGTGGAGCCTTTTCTGGTGGCATCGGCCGCGGAAGCCGTGATTGCGCAGAGGCTTGTGAGGAAATTGTGTGATCATTGCAAGCGTCCGATCGAGCCGGAGATAGACTATTTGCGTGGAATGGGTTTTCCTGTGGGGCGGATGGCGGGTAATACGATTTACAGTCCGGGCGCGTGTGAGAACTGCCGGATGATGGGTTTTCGCGGGAGGGTAGGTATTTTTGAATTACTGCATGTTACCGATGCCATAGAGTCGCTTGTGATAGCGCGGAGTTCCATGAATGAAATAAAACAAAAAGCCATATCGGAAGGCATGAGTACACTGCGCGATGACGGCTGGAGCAAGGTTTTGAGCGGAATAACAACCATTGAAGAAGTTATCAGAGCGTCGGAAGAGAATGAGTAGATGGTGAATTGGTGGGTTGTTTCGAAAAGGATGTGGCATGGCGATATTTAATTACAAAGCGAGATCCCGTTCTGGTGAAAAGAGCGAAGGGACTGTTGAAGCCAATGACAGGCGTGGCGCACTGCTGCAGATTGAAAAAATGGGGTTGATTCCTGTTTCTGTTGTTGAAAGAGGCGCGGCCAAGGCGGAGGCGCATGGAGAGCATAAGCCCCGCTTTACATGGCTTACAGGCATGCGGTTGAAGATGAGCGGAAGGGAGACGCTGACTTTTACAACCGAGTTGAGTGATCTGCTCGCGTCGGGCATGAAGCTGGGCAACGCTCTCAATTGTCTGGCGAGCCGTAAAGCAAAAAAAGCAGGTGATAAAATCATTGCCGGTTTGCGGGATGAAATTATACAAGGCGCCAGTCTTTCCGAAGCGTTGGCTCATTATCCTGAAAGTTTTTCGAATTTATATGTAAGCATGATCAAGGCCGGTGAAGCAAGCGGCGCGCAGTCTGAGGTGTTGAAACGGCTTGTAAGTCATTATGAGCGTATTCAGGAGACCAAGGAGAAGGTGGTCATGGCGCTGGTATATCCGCTGATTGTGGTGATGGTTGGAATAGCCACGATGATTTTCTGCATGGTCTGGGTTGTGCCCAAGTTCAAAGTTATTTTCGATCAGATGGGTTCATCACTGCCGCTGCCGACCAAGATGTTGATAGGCGGCAGTAAGTTTATTGCTCAATATGGAATATTCCTTCTTGCCGGTATTGTAATTCTGGCGGTTATGGTGAACCGGTGGGTTAAGACAAAACATGGCAGGCTATGGTGGCACGGAGTGATGTTAAAGATGCCTTTGGTGAAAGGGGTTGTGGCGTGCGGTATTTATGCCAATTTTGCCCGGACATTGAGCACTCTTCTTGCCAATGGTGTACCTGTACTGCAGGCGCTTGGCATTGTGGAGCGCACAGTGGGCAATGAAGTTATAAGCAACGAGATAAAGAATGCCAAGGAACGCGTGACTGATGGAACGACAATTTCCAAACCATTGGCCGCCGGAAAGATTTTTCCAGAGATGATGACAGACATGCTTGCTGTCGGCGAGCAGACCGGTGACATGCCGAGGTCGTTGAATCATATAGCCCATCGTTATGAAGGGGAGCTGGAGAGGAATATTAAAATTTTCACAACGGCGCTGGAACCGATATTGATGGTTCTTGTGGCCGTAGGCGTGGGTTTTGTGGCAATTTCCATACTGATGGCGGTGTTTAATCTTACAAGCGGCATGGGCGGTTAGTCTGTCGTGTGTGTTTGTTGGGGAATTAATATTTTGACAGGATGACAGGATGGAGGCAGGATAAAGAGGAACGGGATGGTTCAAGAAATCTAAATAAACCCTTGTTTCTCTCCGGGTCTGAAACAATAGTTTCTTTCAGATTTCTTGAACAGTGTTTCTGATGGGGAAAGATGGGTTCAATATCCAATGACCAAAATGGGGCAAGAACTTTTGACAGAACGGAGAAGCTAACAAGGAGGAAAAATTATGAAAGAAAAAATTGATGCAGTAAAGCATGCGGCGTGTGCTGGTTTTACTCTGATAGAAATCATGCTTGTTGTTGTGATCATAGGTGTGCTTATGGGGATAGCGGTGGCGTCATTCAGGGGCAGGGGGGAACAGGCCCGGGTAAACGCGGCGCGTGCCAGCATCGGGGCTATCTGCACGGCGATTGATATGTATGAAGTTGATACAGGAAGGCTTCCTTCATCATTGAACTCATTGGGGCAGAATGATGGTGCCGTGAACTGGAACGGGCCTTATATCAAAGGCGGTGTTCCTGTGGATCCGTGGGGAAACGCTTTCAGGTATGAGCAGTCGGGGGAGAGTGGTTACAAGGTAAGTTCGGGCGGGCCGGGTGACGGTTCCGCGGCCATTACAAGCTGGTAAATCATAAGCCATGCGGTCAAGTCATAGTCAAAAAGGCTTTACGCTGGTAGAGCTTCTGCTGGTATTCGTAATAATCGGTATTATTGCGGCGGTTGTTACGCCCAGTCTTGTCAAGTCAATCCGGGGCAACAGGCTCAGGACGGCGGCTCGTTCTGTGGTCATGGCCGGCCGTTACGCGCGCAGTATGGCTGTTCTCAAGCAGAAACCAATAGAGGTAACATTTAATATTGATAGCGCGGTGATATCCATAGGCGGTGGAGAGACCAGAACTCTTGATGGGGTGAGCATGGAGTATGTTAAAATAGAAGGCGCTGAAAGTTTTTCGAAAGGATCCTGCTCGGTTACTTATAGAAATAACGGAAGGTGCGCTCCGTACAGTGTCAAGATATTGGATGATCGCGGCGGGTGGGTGATAATTGAAGTGGATGCGCTTTCGTCGGCGCGGACGGAAGGCGGGTGAAAATGAAACGATCCGGATTCACGCTTATAGAAGTTCTTTTGGCGTCTACGATTCTCGGCATCGGGGTGGCGGTCATGCTTATGGCGGCGTCACGATGTCTGGGTGTGATGAAGCGGGCGGTTAACTTCCAGAAGGCTCAGTGGACAATGAGCATGGGCGATCTTGAATATCCCATTGATCCTGAAGACGAGGGCAGTCTGGAGATCAGTGAAGATTCCAGCATTACAGAAGGATTTGTATATTCCAGAACGGCTGAGGAAGTGGAAGATGAGGATATGAGTTTCGGTGAAGAAGATGAAGGGGTTAAGCTTTTCGCCTTAAAGACGACGGTGAAATGGTCTGATACAGCGCCGGGAGAAGAAGCTGTACGGTATGTTCTGATAAGAGAGAAAAAGAAGACCGATGGATTGTAATAGATATTTGCGGCAGTGGGAATGCAAGATGAGATTTTCAGATAAAAAATATCATGGTTTCACTTTAATTGAGCTGATGCTGGCCATCGCGATAATGGCGCTTGTCATGTCGATAACTTTTCTGACGTTTTCGACTGTAACCAAGGCATGGCGCACAGGGCAGACATTAAGCGAAGGTTTGCATCATGGCGAATTTGTGATGGAACAGCTGGAGATGGGCTTAAGGTCGGCGTACTATTCCGGGGCCCCGGTCAATTCCAAATACGGTTTCTGGATGGAAAGTATAGGTGAAAGTGAAACAATAAGCTGGGTAAAGCTGGGTACAGCGCTTGTTGGTGATGATTGCAGTTTTGCGGGCAGTCCGCACCGCGTTATTGTTTCCATGGAGGCTGACGAAGACGGCAGAACGGCGGTGGCGGTTCGTTCATGGCGTCTGGCTGATGAGCCTGAAGATTTTGATCCTGAAGAATTGGAGCCGGTTCTGCTTTCCAGCAAGGTGACCTCTCTTACATGTCAGCCCATGGATCCGAATCCTGATATTGCGGGTGAGATTGAATGGATGGACGAATGGACAGAGACCAACAGGCTGCCGAAAGCAGTAAAGATAACGCTTGAGATAGAGCCTGTTGACAAAGATGGGGAGCCAGTTGAACTGCAGAAAGTTGTTGAGATACCAGTGGCGTCGCTTTCATGGGCGCAGATTCAGCAGCCGGTTCCCGGTGAAATAAAGCGGCCGGCAGGCGGCCGGCGGGCTATGAGAAGAAATCTTATTCCGGTGGCGCCCGAAAGCGGAAAATAGAAACAGCGGGGTATATTATTGAATAGGATCAGAAAGCAATTGGCGAAGAAAGGTTCGGCACTCATAGTGGTGTTGTGGACCATAATGCTGCTTTCTTTATTTATTGCATCATTTGCTTTTGAAGCGCATCTGGAGGCGGGTATAACGTCATACAGCAGGAAGCGGTTGAAGGCTGACAATCTTGCGCGTTCCGGGATGGTTCTTGCAGAACTGGTTCTGATGAGAACTTCAACTTTGGACAAAGCGATGGACAAGGAGGATTTGGAAGGTTTGGACACAGAGACAAGGCGTCTTATAGACACGCAGTCTGTTACGGTGACGCGGAAACTGGGTGAAGGTGAGATAACTGTTAATATTGTTACGGAGATGGCGCGTCGCAATGTCAATTTATTGAGGACTCAGGAAGAGTGGGAGGGGGTGCTGGATGTGGGCGATATTCCTGAGGAAAGATGGCCGGAACTGATAGATTCTTATATGGATTGGGTTGATCCTGACAATGATCCGAGGGAAAAAGGTGGAGAGACGGATGATTACTATGGTACTTTAGAACCTCCGTATAAGGCGAAGAATGGAGATCTTGACACGGTTGATGAACTTCTTCTTGTCAAAGGTTTCGACAAGACGGTACTTTACGGAGGAGTTTTAACAAACGAATATGGTGAGGATTGCACGGTAAGCGGTATAGCAGATGTTCTGACGACGTTCGGGAGCAAGAAGGTTAATGTAAACGCGGCGTTGCCGAGGGTTCTGCTGACTTTGCCTAATTCAGGCAATGAAATGGATTTGATAGTTGGCGCCATTTGTGAAGAGCTGACAAGTTATGCTGATGAGAATACGGGTGAGTTGGAATGGAAGTTTTTTGAAAATGACGGTGACATGTTTTCGCGGATTCCCGAACTTAATGTTCAGCCGTTAAGGGATTATGTATCAACGCAGTCCGAACAGTATTACAGGATTACTTCGGTCGGGTCGGTTGGGAATGTGAAGAAGACTATCAGCTGTACAGTAAGTTTTGGAAACAAGGAGATGATTGTTTTGAGGTGGAGCGAGGAAGGCTAAGGGGGTATTGAACGCGTGGCGAAAGAATACATAACAGGTTTAACCATACAGGAAAATGTTATTGAGTGGATGTCTGCGCTCAGGCAGAAGAACCGCTTTGAGACATCTGCTTTCGGTCGTGTTGCTGTAAAGGGTGAATCTATTCCTGAAGAAGAGGGTGCCGGTGGTGACGCGGCGAAAACGGAAGCCGGCATGTCTAATGAGGACATGGCGCGGATCAAGCTGCAGTGCCGGGACCTGAAAGGTTTTGTGACGGCAGGGGTTGATTCCTCTCAGGTATTGCTTCGCGTTGTGAGTTTGCCTGCTGTGGAAGCGGAGGAGCTGGCCGGAATGGTTGAATTGCAGATAGACAAGATTTCGCCGTTTCCGGTGGAAAGCATGGTTGTTTCTCATGAAGTATTAAAGACAGAAGGTGATACTTCGCAGGTTATGATTGCGGCAGTCAAGAGGGATGTTGTTGTATCTCTGGGGCAGATGCTTATTTCGCTTGGCATGCACCCCTTGCATGTGGATGTGCTTCCGCTGGTGTGGTGGAATTTGCTGAAAAAAGCCGGAAAAATAAAGGATGTTGACTGGCAGATCATTATGCGGGTTGATTCGGTGGTGGAGATAATGGTTTTGCGGCAAGGTGTTCCGGTTATGATCCGTTCATGGGGCATGCGGGATATAGGTGCCGGTGAGCTGGCCGGTGATATGGCCGGTGATATGGCCGGTGAGATCAAATACACTTTATTTTCGCTGGAGATGGAGCATGGTCCTGTGGCTGTTGAATCAATAAGTTTGTGGTACAAGGGTGATGCGCCGATGGATCTGGGGGAAAAGCTGGCGGCCGAATGTTTATGCGATGTTGTCGTCGAGTCTATTGACACCATGCCGTCTTTTGCGGAGGGCCTGGTGCGGCGTGCTGTCGAGGGTGGCGGGCGCGGAATAGATCTTGCTCCTGAAGTATGGAAGGCAACCAGGGAATCAACACAGTTCAAAAAGAAGGCGACCAAAATAGCGGTTTTTCTGTTTGCCGCATGGGTTTTTCTGGCGGGTGTGTTTTTCGGCGGGTTCCAGCTGCAGAAATATTTAATCTCGCGTCTTGGTGTTCAGCAGGAGGAATGGCGGAATAAAGCCATGGAAGTGGGGCTTATGCGGCGGCGCGTGGTGATGATCGGTAAATACATGGACAGAACGCGGTCGGCGCTTGAATGTTTAAGAGAGATAAGTGAAAAACAACCGCAGGGTATTGATCTTAATGAATTTGAATACACAAAGGGTGAAGACGTTGAAGTTAAAGGGAATGCAGTGTCGGCTGAAGTCTTCTATGAATTCAAAAAGCAAATGGATGTTTCCAAGTTGTTTGTTGAGACTGAAATAACTTCCGGCCCAACCAGAACAAGGGAGGGCCGGGAGGATTTTGTTTTAAAACTGAAATTACCGGCGGACGGGCAATGAAAATTTCACGAAGAGAAATAGTGTTGGCAATATCGGCGTTGACGGTTTGTGTTTATGGCGGTTCCATACTGCTTGCCAAGCCGAAGGTGGATGCCTGGCGTGAAATGCTGGCTAAACGGCGCGAAATGATTGAGCAGATGGAGAGGGATAAGAGACTTGTCGAGCAGAAAGACCAGCTATCGGCAAAACTTGAAGAATTGAGCGGAAAAATGCCTTGTTATGCGGCTGATATGAAGATGGATGTTCATTGGCTTGAAGTTATGGACAGGCTGGCGGCCAAACATGATATGAAAATAACCAAGCGAAAACCGGGGAAAGAGGAGAAAATAGGTGATATATACGAATTACTTATAGTTGTGCCCCATGAAGGGTGGAGCGGAAGTTTGGACGCGATGGTGCATTTCCTGTTTGATTTGCAGGGGGAAGGTGCTATGTTGGATATAAGGCGATTATCTGTCAGATCGAAACCGGATGGAACGCTTAGCGGCAGTTTTTCTCTTTACTGTGCTTACACGAGAGAACAAGGTGCCGCAAACGGTGAGCAGCAATAGGGGATAGTTATTAATGAAACGTCTTGTGACCGAAAAGGCATGGAAAGTTAAAAAAGAAACAAAGGCCTTTGCGTTGTGTGTGGCGGGAATTTCTCTTTTACTGCTATGTGTCCGTGCTTTAGCTCAAGCACCTCAAGCACCACAGGCACCACAGATGCCGCAGATACCGCCAACAGAGCCAACGGAGCAAAAAGCGCAATCACCGGCTCGGACCGCGCGGGCATCCAAGTCAGGTGCCATAAAACTTTCATTCAGAGATATGCCGTTGGACATGGTTCTGGAGGAATACAGCGAAAAGGTTGGCCGTGTCCTTCTGCGTTCGCCAAAACTACCTACCGCCAAAATAACTCTTAGGAGTCAGGAAGATCTGGCGATGGAAGAATATTTGGACGCGATAGAGCATATTCTGTCAATGAACGGTGTTTCCCTTGTGCCTGTTGGCGACAAGTTTCTAAAGGTGGTTCCAAGCACAAGTGTGCTGGAGGAGCCTATGCCTATTCGTGGTGAGGAGGAAGAAACGCCGCTGGAAGAGAAGGGCAAGATAGTCAGCCAGATGATAACATTGCAGAACATTGAACCGGCGGAAGCGGAGAAGGCTATTGGGCCGCTTCGTCATCAAGATTTCGGTAAAATCCATTATTTTGAAGGCATAAACAGCATGCTGATTACTGATACGGAAGCAAGTATCAAGCGTATTCTTGATATTATTCAGCTTGTAGACAAGCCTCCGTCGCCAGCCCGGGAAGTGCCGAATATAATGGTGATTCATTACGCTAAAGCGGAAGACATAAAGAAAAAGCTGGAAGAAATAGTTAAAAACGCGCAGGAGGAAGAGCAGAAGGCAACGGCCCCGCGTCAAAGAACTTCTGGCCCCCCCGGCGCAGTTGCCGGCAATCCCTCGATTCCCGGTGTTATCAGGGCTCGTATGGCTCAGACTTCCGAACCGGAAATAACCAGTCTGATAGCGGAAGCCGAACGGGGCGTGATAAGAGGGGAAGTCCGTATTGTGGCGGATGACAGAACTAACATTCTGATCATTATTACAAGGCCAGAGAACATGACGTTCTTCGAGAAAATAGTGAAGGTTTTGGATGTTGAAACCGCTCCGGATGTTGTTGTGAGAGTTATCAGGCTTGAATACGCTGAAGCTGAAACTGTCGCTGGTATGCTAAACCAGTTGATAGGCAAAAAAGAGAGCAAGGATCAAGGCAAGCCGGTTGCCGGTGGTGCAGGCACAGAAGAAGGCAAGAGTGTGGGGCTTAACGAATATGTAAGCCGTCGTGATGCTGCCAAACCTCAGGGTGCTGCTACTGAAGAACAGAAAACAAAGATAGGCGAGCTTTCCTCCGAAAATATAAAAATATTGCCTAATAAACGGACAAATTCTCTGATTATCATGGCGAGCAAATCAGAAATGACCACTTTGGAAGGTATTATCAAAGACATGGACATGGTTTTGTCACAAGTCCTGATAGAGGCGGTTATTCTTGAAATACAGCTTGGCGGCAGTATACAGACCGGTATTGACTGGATTCAGCGGTCTATGATTGCTTACAACGCGAAGCAGGATGGTTCCAAAAAACCCAAGTTTTCATATGCCGGCGGTGGCGGATCGGGTGAAATGTCACCTTTGGACGCTACCTCATTGCAGTCGGTGCCAAGTCTGGCTTCAGTGGGTTCAGGGTTGACCTATTATTTCACGCATTTCGGATTGAATCTTGATGCGGTATTACAGATGGCGTCAGGCGACAACCGGACGCGTATTATTTCTTCGCCTGTGATAGTTACTCATGATAACACGGAAGCTACAATTGATTCTTCTGAAGAGCGATATTTCTACAAAGGCAAAAGGTGGGTTGGTTCTTCAACCAGTGATGGACGTTACGAAGATGATGTTGAACAGAGAAAAGTGGGATTGCATCTGACGGTGACGCCGCACATCAATGAGAAGAAACTTGTGGTGATGGAAATTGCCCAGAAGATAGAACAGCTTTCCGATGGACAGACCATTGGAGAGAACACATGGCCAACTGTTCTGGCTCGCGAGTTGAAGGCGTCCATTTCCGTGCAAAGCAAGGAAACGATCGTGCTGGGCGGGCTGGTGAAGCAGCAGCAGGGCAGTGCAAGGAGAGGCATTCCGTTCTTTTCGCGGCTTCCTCTCATCGGCTGGATTTTTGGTTACAAGAAGAGTGAAAAGCTCCGCAGTGAAGTTATTGTTTTTATCACACCTTACGTTTTAAACAGTACGGAAGAGATAGCTGAAGAATCGGAGCGTCGCAAGGGGGTGCTTGACGCCGGCGGGTTGTGGCAAAAAGGTTGGTCAGACAGCAAGCTGGCTGAACCGGTGAACAAGAAAAGTACATTTGAAAAGGATGAAGAAGCTGGTGAAAAGGAAGAAGAAACCAATGAGCCAAAGACGCCGTCTGTTCCTGTTGTGAAAAAGCTAGAGACGATGCCGGTGTCAGCGGTTCCGGCTTCTGTTGAAGCGCCGGCAAAAGAGATACCTGCCGGCAAACAAACGCCGGTAGAAGCGGAATCAACCGTGAAACAGCCGGAATTGACGGAAAAGCCTGTAAATACTGATGTAAATGGGCAGACAGCCCCTGTTTCCGGTGAAAAAAAGGATTTAGATTTGGACCCGGAATTGGAGAGATTTATAAATGAAGAAGGCCCTAAGTGGGATAATACGCTGGACAAGGTGGATAAACGGTTGGAAAGCGAAGTAAAGAAAAGGGAACAGGCGGATAATCCATAAAGAGAGTTGACACCAATGATTTTTTAGGTTAGGGTGCGCCGTTTCGTTTTATTAGGAAGGGAACAATGAAATCATTTTTACCAAAAGATCCGGGCGATGCCCGCAGATGGGTTGTTGTAGATGCTGACGGCAAGATTCTTGGCCGGCTGGCAGTGCGATTGGCCAATATGTTGAGAGGCAAGGACAAGCCTGTGTTCAGCCGTCAAGTTGATACGGGTGATTTTGTGGTTGTCATTAACGCGGCGAAGGTCAAGCTCAGCGGAGCTAAAGAACAGAATAAAACCTATCGCCGGTATTCAGGTTATCGCAGTGGTTTGAAGAGTATGTCGGTGCCAATGGTCAGAGAGCGGCATCCTGACCGGTTGATCAGAATGGCTGTGAAGGGCATGTTGCCGAACAATAAGCTCAGCTTGGGGATGTTGACGCGGCTCAAGGTTTATGCCGGAGCAGATCATCCTCACGCGGCGCAAAAACCGCAGGAATTGAAAATATCCTGAACAGGAGTAGAACGTGGTAGAAGCAATTGTTGGACAGAACGCTACAGGTCGCAGAAAGACTGCGGTTGCAAGAGTTAATTTGGTTCCCGGTAATGGTGAGCGCAAGGTGAATAATCGTGCGATAAATGATTATTTTCCGCAGGAGGCTTTAAGGAATTATATTGAACAGCCGTTGAGGCTCACGAATACCCATGAGAAATATGATGTGGTTGCCAAAGTCAGCGGTGGCGGCATGGCGGGGCAAGCTGGTGCCATGAGGCATGCTTTGGCTCGCGCGTTGGTGTTGACGGATGCATCATTGCGTGAAGTTCTCAAGAACAGCGGATGTCTTACTCGTGACGCGCGCATGAAAGAACGGAAAAAACCGGGACAACCAGGAGCGCGAAAAAGATTTCAATTCTCCAAACGTTAATACTATTACTGTATTATTTGCGGGTTTCCCGCCCTGTTTGTTTCATTTGTTGGCTATTTACCGGCAGGAATCATCCCGTATTTTGCGTTTGAAAAACAGATTTATTATAAAGAACGGTTGTTATGCCTAGAAGACTGATAGCAAAGATTAAATCAATAAGAGACAAGATCCATAAAAAAATGTCCGGCGAGCGTGGCGCTGGAAAAGGTGTAAAATTTCACGACATGGGATTGCCGGATGAAATCATAAGGGCTGTTCAAGATCTTAAATTTCAGTACTGCACGCCTGTTCAATCACAAGTTTTGCCGCATGCCAAGAAAGGCAAGAATGTCGCGGCTCGCGCTCAAACGGGAACAGGCAAGACGGCGGCCTTTCTGATATCCATACTAAACCGGTTTATGGAAAATCCCGTCAAGGGCAAGCGTTCTATTGGCGTGCCGCGCGCGCTGGTTATAGCGCCGACGCGGGAGCTGGTGATTCAAATAGAAAAAGACTCCAGAGATCTGGGGAAATACTGCGGCGTGCGGACAATAGCTGTTTATGGCGGCATGGATTTTTCGGGTCAGCTGACCAGGTTGGAAAAAAGTCCCGTGGATCTTATTGTAGCCACACCCGGGAGATTGCTGGACTTTATCAGCAGGAAGATTATTGACCTGCATAAGGTGGAAGTGATTGTTATTGACGAGGCGGACAGAATGCTGGACATGGGATTTATACCGGATGTGAAAAGGATCATCCGCTGTACGCCTCCCAAGGAAAAGCGGCAAACCATGCTCTTCAGCGCTACGCTGACTCCTGAGGTGCGGACATTGGCATCGCAATGGATGCCTGATCCTGTTGAGATTGACATAGAGCCGGAGCAGGTTGCGGTTAATACGGTGAAACAGCTGGTTTACGCGGTTGCCGGCAGGGATAAATTCAAGGTCCTGTTCAATTTGCTCGTGAAAAAGAATGTCCAGCGCGCGTTGATTTTCTGTAACCGCCGGGATTCAGCGGAGCGATTGAGTGATCAATTGACAGAACACGGAATTAAATGCGCGTTGATTTCCGGCGCGGTTCACCAGACAGGGCGGTTGAGAATTTTGGAGTCTTTTAGAAGCGGGAAATCCAAAATACTGGTGGCAACTGATGTGGCGGCGCGCGGTTTGCATGTGGATGATATTGATTATGTGATAAATTATGATTTTCCTTATGAACCGGACCTGTATGTTCATAGAATCGGCCGGACAGGCCGGGCTGGTGACACTGGGATTGCGATATCTTTTGCCTGTGAACATGAGTCTTTTGTCATCCCCGAAATAGAGGCTTATATCGGGGAAACGCTCAATTGCAAACAGCCGGAAGATGAGTTGATGGAGTCCGTGAAACACCCTGCCCGCAGGGCGAAATAAGTTCAATATTTCTGTTCGACTTTCCGCTTTTAATACCCGATTATTACCCATCTTACGTGTAAAGGGGATCTTTATGACAAAATTCAAAAACATAGATGGTGGAATTACGGCTCCAAAGGGCTTTAAAGCGGCTGGCGTTAACGCGGGAATCAAAAGCAGCAGACTGGACATGGCGCTGATTGTTTCTGATGTTCCCGCGGCGGTTGCGGGTGTGTTTACACTTAACAAGATACAGGGCGCGCCTGTAAAGGTTTGTAAAAAGCGTTTAAAGAGAAAAACAGCCCGCGCGGTTATTGTCAACAGCGGTAAAGCAAATGCGTGCGTTGGGGCTCGCGGGGTAACTGACGCGGAGCGGATGTGCGTGCTGACAGCGGAACTGCTCGGCGTGGATGATCAAACCGTGTTTGTAAGTTCAACCGGAACCATCGGATTGCCACTGCCGATGGACAAGATCGAGCATGGCATCAGGATGGCTGTGAAAGCATTGTCTGTTGATGGCGGTAATAATGCTGCCAGGGCAATCATGACCACTGATACGGTTGACAAGCAGACGGCCGTAAAGCTGAAGGCTGGCGGTGCGGATGTGACTATCGGTGCAATGTGCAAAGGTGCCGGAATGATAGCGCCTAACATGGCGACAATGCTGGCATATATTACTACTGACGCTGATGTTGACGCTGATTCTCTGCAAGTTTGCCTCAAAGCCGCGGTGGATCAGAGTTTCAATAAAATTTCCGTTGATGGCGATCAGAGCTGTAATGACACGGTGCTTATTTTGGCAAATGGCAAGGCTGGCAACAGGAAACTGAGCGTGAAACATCCTGACTGGAAGATCTTCTGTGAAGCTGTAAATGAAGTGACAAGGAGTCTGGCTCTCAGAATGGTGGAAGACGGTGAGGGAGTTACCAAAGTTGTTACAGTGATAGTGACCGGCGCAAAGTCAAAGGAAGACGCCCGTAAGGCGGTGCGGGCCATAGGCAATTCTCTGCTTGTGAAGACATCATGGAACGGCGGCGACCCCAACTGGGGGCGTGTGATAGACGCGGTTGGATATTCAGGCGCTCAGGTGAAGGAAGAACTGGTTGATATAAGTTATGATAATATGGCGGCTGTGAAGCAAGGTAAGCTGGCGTCTAATTCAAAGCTTGAGGATCTGGAGAAGGTGTTGAAGCAGAAATGTTTCTCGGTTAATGTGAATCTCAATCTTGGAAAGGCGGAAGATGTTCTGTATACGTGTGATTGCAGTGAGGAATATGTGAAGATAAACGCGGAGTACATGACTTGATTGTTGTTTTTTGCGATGTGGAGGAAAAAGGAAAATGCAGGAAGTGATTAAAAAGGCGGGCGTTTTAGTGGAGGCGCTCCCTTACATACAGGAATTTCGCGGCAGTATAGTTGTTGTGAAATTCGGCGGCAGTGCCATGGAGAATAACGAGAGGGCGCATGAGGTGCTCACCGATATCACGCTTATGGAATGCGTGGGTATGCGCGTTGTGGTTGTGCACGGCGGCGGCAAGGCGATTTCGCGGCAGATGGACAGCCAGGGCATTAAGCCGAATTTTGTCAGGGGCCTTCGTGTTACATGCGATAAGTCCATAAAGGTTGTTAAAAAAGTGCTGAAATCGCATATTAATGCCGACATAGTTCAGACAATGCGCGCGGCCGGTGCGAAGGCGTGCTGTCTTGACGGGCAGAAAATATTCAAGGTTGTTAGAAAGACAGGCGTTGATAAAGATACAGGTCAGACGATTGACTGGGGTTTTGTGGGGGAACCGGTTGAGGTAAACATTAAACCTATTGTGAGATTGCTGAACAAGGCGTCCATTCCTGTAATAACTCCTTTGGGTACTGGGCCGGATGGTAACGTGTATAACATTAACGCGGATACCGCGGCGGCGGCAGTTGCCAAAGCGTTGAAGGCAAGAAAACTGGTTTTTCTTTCTGATGTTGCCGGCCTGTTGAGGTCCAAGGATGATCCTGAGTCAATTATGTCCACATTGAAGATCAAGCAGGTGGAAGGGTTGATTAGTAAAGGTGTTATTGACGGTGGCATGCTGCCCAAGGTAGAGGCGGGTGTTGAGGCAATACAGGCCGGTGTGCGGAAGGTTCATATGATTGACGGAAGAATGCCGCATTCATTGCTTTTAGAGATATTTACGGATCAAGGTGTTGGTACTCAAATTATTAAAGAATAGGGACGGGAAAAGGTTATGAGCAGAAGCGAAGAAATCAAACAGTTGTTTAATACTTACGTTATGTCGACTTACGTGCCGAGTCTTGTGCTTGTGCGCGGCAAGGGTTCAAAGGTATGGGATGCCGATGATAAGGTTTATCTTGATTTCATGGCTGGCATTTCCGTTCTGAACGTTGGTTATTCGCATCCGAAAGTTGTGTCGGCAATACGCAAGCAGGCTGGCGTGCTGACGCATGTTTCCAACCTGTATTACACCGAGAATCAGGCCAAATTGGCGCAGAAATTGTCAGGTCTTGCGCTTGGCGGCAAATGCTTTTTCTGTAATTCCGGAGCTGAGGCCAACGAAGGGTTGATCAAGCTGGCAAGACTGTGGGGGCATGATCAGGGTAAATATCAGGTCATCTGCATGAAAAATTCGTTTCATGGCAGAACTCTGGCAACAGCCGCGGCAACAGGTCAGGACAAGGTGAAGAAAGGTTTTGAACCAATGCCGGAAGGTTTTGTTCATGCTGATTATAATGATATTGAATCGGTCAAGGCGTTGATTAATGACAAGACGGTGGCCGTACTCCTTGAGGCGGTACAGGGAGAAGGCGGCATTATTCCTGCGACAGAAGAATTTATAAAAGGGGTTAGGGAATTGTGCGATAGCAGGGGATTGCTGATGCTGTGCGATGAGGTGCAATGCGGCATGGCGCGTACGGGGAAGTGGTTTGGTTTTCAATGCTATGGAGTTGAGCCGGACGCGTTTTCAATGGCCAAGGCATTGGGAAGCGGTTATCCGATAGGAGCGCTTGTTGCCGGCAAAAAACTGGCCGATACTTTTCAGCCGGGCAAACACGCGAGCACATTCGGCGGTACTCCGCTGGCGTGCGCCGCCGCGCTGGCAACTATTGAGGTCATTGAGGAAGAAGGACTTCTTCAGAGGGCGGTTGAAGCTGGTAAAAGATTCACGGACGGACTGCAGGAATTGGCAGGCAAATATAATAAGATAATAAAAGGCGTAAGGAGCAAGGGGCTCATGATTGGCCTGGTGCTGGAGGGCGATGCCAAGCCGTTAACGGAAAAGATCATAAGCGCCGGCTTGTTGTGTCTGGCCACAGCAGGTAATGTTGTGAGATTCCTGCCGCCATTGAATGTGACTGATGCCGAAATTGATAAGGCTTTGAGAATTGTGAAGAAATGTATAAAGTCGTGTTAATATTTTGAGGATTGAGGAGAGAAGATGATTATTACTGATCTTAAAAAAGAAAAAGTAGGCATTTGCGTATCCGGCGGGCTTGACAGCCGTACTATAGCAAAGAAATTTGTGGATTCAGGTATAAGCGTGATCTGCTTTTCCGCTGATCTTGCCCAGCCTGATGAGACGGATATAAATAATATTGTTGATAGGATGCGGCCTTGCGGCGTTGATACGGTTATTATTGATTTAAAGAAAGACATGGCGGAAGCGTGCTTCAAGATGATCAAGGCGCAAGCCGCTTATGATGGCGGATACTGGAATTCCACCGGTATAGCGAGGGCGGTGACTGTTCATGGCTTGATTCCTGAGATGCGCAAGCGCGGCTGTACGGTTCTGGCGCATGGCGCGACAGGCAGAGGCAATGATCAGATGCGATTTGAGCGATATACGAATGTTCTGGCGCCAGACATGAAAGTTTATGCGCCATGGCGTGATCCGGCGCTGTTGAAAGAATTTCCGGGCAGAAAAGAAATGGCTGATTATCTGAATAAAGCCGGTATACAGGCGTTTCCGGGCGGGCAGAAAAGATATTCCACGGATGCCAATCTGGCGGGATTGTCTCACGAAGCGGCAGATCTGGAAAGTCTGGAAACGGCTTGTACGATTGTGGAGCCCAGCATGGGCGTCTGGCCGGCCGAAGCACCGGATGAGCAGGAAGAAATTTCTATAAAATTCGAGAGCGGCAGAGCAGTTGAGATCAATGGCGAGAAGGTTGATCCGTTACAGGCGATGATTGAGGTCAATTTGATTGGCGGCAGAAATGGCATTGGCTTTAAGAACGCGCTGGAAAACAGAATGATTGGAACAAAGAGCCGGGGTGTGTATGAATCGCCGGGCATGGATCTTCTGGCGTATGCTCTTATGCAGTTGTATCAGGCGGTGATGAACAAGCAGGCTACCGAATTATTCAGGATTCTTTCCAGATTTGTGGCGAATGAAGTGTATAGCGCCAGATATTTTGATCCCGCTACGAGAGCGGCCTTGGTGGCGATAGATATTATGGCGGAACCGGCGTCTGGAACGGTAAAGCTTGGATTGTACAAAGGAAACATGCATTTCCTGAGTCTCACCGGATGCTCCGGTTCGATTTACAACGAGGCTGATTCATCAATGGAGGCCAGTGAAGGACTGGATCCCAGAAGCTCACAGGGTTTTGCTGAAATTCAAAGTGTTGAGGCCCGGTCATTGGCCAGAGCCGGCCAGATAGACGGGAAGCTTTGATGTATAGAGAAACTGATTAAGTAATGACAGACAGTAAATCTCGATCAATACCGGTTGTTCTAACTATCGCTGGTTCGGATAGCGGCGGAAGCGCCGGAATACAGGCGGACCTGAAGACATTTTCAATGTTGAAAGTCTTTGGCACGTCAGCCGTTACCTGCATAACAGCGCAATGTCCTGCTGGAATAAAGGATGTTTTGCCTGTTGATCCGCGTATGGTTGCTCTGCAGATAAAGACTGTATGTGAAGCTTTTCCTGTAACTGCCGTCAAAACAGGCATGTTATATTCGGCTGAAATCATAGAGGTGGTTTCCAGGGCGGCGGGTGAATTTGGGTGGAATAAACTGGTTGTTGATCCCGTCATGTCTTCAACATCCGGGTCGCGCCTATTGCTCGATAATGCCTTGGTTGAGCTTGAAAAAAAACTGTTTCCTAAAGCGGCGTTAATTACCCCCAACGTGCCTGAGGCCGAAGTCTTGTGTGGTCATGCGATAAGCACTGTTGAAGACATGAAGGTTGCGGCTCAAGAATTAAGCCGCAAATACAGTGTGGCATGTGTGATAAAAGGCGGGCATTTAGGGGAGGGTTCAGATGCAAAGCGTGATAAAGATGTTGTTAATGTGCTGTTTGACGGAAGGGAGCTGTTCCTTGTTCATTTGCCAAGACAGGATTCGTCAGGAATACACGGCACAGGATGTACCTTTTCGGCGGCGCTGACGGCATTTCTTGGGCGGGGTGAATCCATTAAAGATGCTGTTTTGCATGCCTCTCAATTTGTTGCAGAATCTATTGCCGGAAGAGTTCAGATTGGCAAACACCGGGCATTGTGGCTGTAGAAAGCTGTCTAACCCACATTTTGCGATTGATCAA
>JBFZFB010000099.1:0-18101 GCA_041306605.1 Lentisphaerota bacterium
ATGAGTTTCAGCCAGACGCCGATTTCAATATCGCTCATGTCAAAATCGCTTACATTGCTCCATTTATCAAACACATAGCAGGCATCTATAGATGCTTTGAATTTCATAATCGGTACATCCACGCCTAGAATCATTTGCCAGTATAAATCAGACCAGTCATTTCCCATAGTCTCGTCCGCGATATAACTCTTGAGGATACCTGCGCCTCCATGCCATGGGCCGTCTTGGAAAATCATATTCAGTTCAGGAGTGACTATATAATCTACTGTTGCCAGCCCTGCCATGTTTGTACCGGTAACATCAGACGCATAATCTAAAACTATTTGCCAATAAGAATCCTTGTCGTGATATTCATAAGCAAGGCCATATGACATATCTCCGTCGTTAAATGGAATATCTGTAAAAACGGAATGTTGAACATGCCGTTGTCCGCCGATGCAGAGTGCTGAAGATTCACCCTGCGCGTTTACATATGCAGTCAGGCCAAACAGAAACAACACAATGATCAATAATTGAGAGAAATGCTTTTTATTCATGGACTGCATTCTAGCAGGTAAATTTGCCAATGCAAGCCGGTAATCCTTCTATTTGCGAACGAAAACAGAGTGAAATAAGTGAAAATAAAGATATATCACATGTTTGATTTTTTATTTTTTCTTTATAATAAATCACCCTTGGAATACGTTTATAAACAATATCAAGCAGGAGATTGTATTTATGAGAAACAAGATATCTTTATGGATAATCACAGCAGGAATCATAATGGCAGCAGTTGTTATGGCGTACGCGGAAAACAATTCCGAATCAAAGGCAGATAAGTCATCCGCCATAGCCGCAAAAAAAGCTGAAAGGGAAGCTGAAAGAGAAGCAAAAAAAGCCGAATGGGAGACTAAAAAGGCGGAAAGACTGGCCGCACAAGAAGAGAAAAAAACAAAAACTGAAGAAAAGAAAGCTGCAATAGAGGCTAAAAAGACAGAGGCAAATGAGAAAAAAGAAGAACGCCAAAATGAATTATCCCGGCAAATCAATGCTAAAACAGAAAAACGGCAGGCAAATCAGGCAAAAAGAATTCAGCATGGAATTAACAAAGGATATCTTACAGAAGATGAAATAAACAAACTTAACAGTCAGCAGCAAAACATAGAAAATATCCAACAGCAGTTTAATTCTGACGGCAAAGTTGCAAAAGATGAAGCCAAACAACTGTTGCAAACTATTAACACCGCCAGCTTGAATATATTCAGCGAAAAACACGATACAGATGGCAAGCAAATGTCTGTGTACCGGATCGGTAATAATGTAAAATTAAAGGATGAAGTTGCACAAAAGCTTGCTGGTGAAGACCTGAACAAGGCTGAGGCAAAAGTTTATCTTGAAGATTTTCACAGAACCGTAGAACTCAAAAAGTTACTGAACGGTGATTTGAGTGACACAGAACGCGCGAAATATCAGGATGAATACGATAATCTTTTAAACAAATATTTTATTACAATATAAACAATTAGCCAAATATCGCTTAGTTATGTATAGTTGTATTCATGAAACAGCGTTTCAAGTTATCATTTATCGACACTGACCATACGATACAATTATGCTGTCTGCTGGTGGTTCTTTTTACCCGCTTTACTGTGGCGGAAACTGTCACTATAACCAATGAAGCCAGCACCGGAATGAAGATATTGTCATGGGACGATTGCGTCAAAACGGCTTTGGAATGCAATCCATCCCTTATTTCTGCCAGAGAATCTGTTAATCAGTCTGATCTAAGCAAAAAAATGTCTGTCAGCGGACTTCTGCCTCAGGTGAATGGCGGAGTCAACCGTAATCACTCCAAGCAGGAAACGGCTGATGCCAATGAGTCTTATTCCTACAGTGTAAACGCAAGTCAGTTGATTTTCGATGGTGGCAAGAAGAAATATGACATTGCGAAAAAAAATGAGCTTATTTCTTCTTCTGAATTTGGGTACGAAATATCATCATCAAATGTGAGACTGGATTTAAGAACCGGATTCATTGGCTTATTACGCGCGCAGGAACTGGTTAAGATTACCGAAGGCATTTTGACACGGCGACGGCAGGCTACTGATTTGATACGTCTGCGTTATGAGGCAGGGAGGGAACACAGGGGGTCCCTTCTGACATCTGAAGCAAAGCTCGCGCAAGCCGAACTTGAAGTGTCGCAAGCTCATCGCAATCTGGATATAGCGCAGAGAAATTTGTTTAAAACGCTGGGCTGGAGCAAATTCATACCTGTCCGTGTTGATGGAGATCTGCGTATAAATATCGCTTTGGAAAGCAATCCTGCTTTTGAAGATATCGCGCGTAATACTCCTTTCCTTCAACAGTTAATAACCAGAGAAAAGGCTGCAGAATTGGCTCTAAAGGCGGCGAAAGCAAATTATCTGCCCGACATAAAAGCCAGCGCAAGTGCAGGAGCTGGAGCTCCAAACTGGCCTCCTGACAGCGATCAATGGTCGGTTGGCGTATCCCTTTCGATTCCTATTTTTGAAGGAGGCAGGATCAAGCAGGAGGTAGCGAGCGCGTATTCCGGTCTGATATCTGCCGGCGCTGAAGTTCGTTCCGGTGAGCAGGAGATAACATCAACACTGCATACAAAGTGGGTTGACGTGAGGGATGCTATGGAAGTTATTTCTGTGCGTGAAAAGTTTTTGGAGGCATCCCGGGAAAGAGCAAAGATTGCGGAAGCGCAATATTCAACCGGACTGCTGTCATTTGACAATTGGATAATAATAGAAGACGATCAGGTTAGCGCAGAAAAGGCGCTCCTAGAGGCTCAGGCTGGGGCATTGACTGCCGAAGCCCGGTGGCAACAGGTAAACGGGAGAACGCTGGAAAATGAAGCATATTAAAAAATGGCATATTATCGCGGCAATCACTCTGGTGATTTTGGGTGGCGTAGGGATATTGCTTGTGAAACGATCACGCTCGTCATCAAAAGAGATGTCGTATCAGGAGTTTATTGTTTCAAATGGCAGTATAGAAGCATCCATATCAGCTACAGGCACTGTGGAACCGCAAAACAGATTAGAGCTGAAACCTTCGATAGCCGGCAGAGTGGATGAGATTCTTGTCAAGGAAGGCGACAAAGTTAAAAAAGGTTCCGTTCTTGCCTGGCTGAGTTCCACCGAAAGAGCGGCTCTTCTTGACGCGGCTGCAACCCGCAGTGATGAAGAGAAGGCGTATTGGAGTGATGCTTACAAGCCAACACCGTTGATCTCGCCAATAGACGGGGACGTTATAGTGCGTGCCATTGAACCGGGTCAAACCGTATCACCAAATGAATTCATTCTAGTCCTTTCAGATCGTTTGATTTTAAAGGCATGGGTTGATGAAACGGATATAGGCAAAGTCAAGGCGGGTCAGAGAACGGTGGTAACACTGGACGCGTATCCAGAGGTATCTGTAACAGGGCTGGTAAATCACATTTCGTACGAATCAAAAGTTAACAATAACGTGACTGTTTATGAAGTTGATATTGTCCCTGACAGCGTCCCTGACATCTTCCGGTCCGGTATGAGCGCTGAAACAAAGATCATCTGGCAGGATAAGGACAATATTCCGGTAGTTCCGATTGACGCGACATTCAATAAAGCGGACGGCACTTTTGTTAATGTTCCCGCAGAAGGGAAAAAGGGCGGCAGGCCGCAGGAAATAGGGCCGGGTATTTCTGATGATACCAATGTCGAAGTATTGTCAGGTCTGACGGCAGGTGATGTAATCATCATAAAGCATGAAAAATATTCCCTCACGAAAGCGGAAGAGAAAAGCAATCCTTTCATGCCTTTCGGTAAAAGAAGCGGCACGCCGCGTGGCAAGGGTGGCCCCCCTCATTAGAAATAGAAAATTTACCTGAAGTGTCACTGAAAATTGAGATGGATTAAATCCGGGTAACGGTGGTGTTACAAAGGACAATGACGTGATAGAGCTTATTGGAGCAAGCAGGACCTATAAAATTGGCGCGATAGAGGTTAACGCCTTACGCACGACCAATCTAAAAATAGAGCAGGGGGAATTTGTCGCTATTATCGGTCCATCGGGATCGGGCAAGTCAACCTTACTGCATATTCTCGGATTTCTTGACCGTCCGGATAAAGGAACTTATAGGTTTCAAGGCAAGGATGTCACAGCTTTGGGAAGCAAAGAGCTTGCTTTGCTTAGAAATCAGATGATTGGTTTCATATTTCAGCAGTTCCATCTATTGCCGCGTCTTTCTGCCATTCAGAATGCTATGTTGCCGCTTATTTATGGAGGCAAAGGGCATTTTCAAGAGACTGCGTCTGAAAAAATCAGACAGGTCGGATTGGGGCATAGAGCGGACCATGTACCCAATGAATTATCAGGCGGCGAACAACAAAGAGTTTCCATTGCGAGGGCACTCGTAAACGACCCCCTGCTTCTTCTCGCGGATGAGCCTACCGGCAATCTGGACTCAAAGAGTGAATCTGAAATTATTTCCATACTGGAGGGGCTTAATCACGACGGGAAGACCATTATCATGGTGACTCATGAAAAATCAATAGCCGAACGCGCCAGCAGAATCATTCAAATGCATGACGGAAAAATTGTATCTGATACTTATTCGCGGCAACCATCCGCTGGCATGTCAGAGATGGCTGCCGCTAAACATAATATGGCATCACAGAAAACCGGATTAAGGAGAACGGCTGAATTTCTTGACCATTTAAAACAGTCCTTTCAATCCATTATCGGTCACAAGATGAGGTCCGTCTTGTCCATGCTGGGGATCCTTATCGGAGTAGGGGCTGTAATAGCGATGCTCGCCGTTGCAGGTGGCGCCAGAGAATCCATAAGTGAAAATTTATCCAAGCTTGGATCCAATCTTCTAATGATATGGCCCGAATCGCATAATTCACGGCAGGGTGTGTCATTAGGGGCAGGGGCCGTGCCGAGTTTTACACTGGAAGACGCTATGGCAATGAAGAAGCTTCCACTCATCAGAAGGGCATCGCCTTATATCAGCGGAAGGGTTCAATTGGTTTATGGAAACAAAAACTGGAACAGCCGTCTGGAGGGGACGGGAACCGACTATCCTGAGATGAAGAACATACAAGTGCAAACAGGCCGTTTTTTCACGGAAGAGGAGCTCAGGTCACGTGACAGAGTGGCAGTTCTGGGAGTTACTATTGTTTCTGAATTATTCGGCGAAGAAAATCCTTTGGGATGCAATATAAGAATAAATCGTGTTAATTTCAGGGTTATAGGAGTCCTAAAACCTCGCGGAGGCGGGCACTGGGATAATGATGATGTTATTATGATGCCTGTCACAACTGCCATGTACAGAATGCTGGGGAGAAAATATGTCGATCGCATGGAGGTGGAAGTCCGCAATGCCGAGATGATAGGACAAGCTCAGGAAGACATAAAGGATCTATTGGCTAAACGTCATCATCTGAACAATGAAGCTCGTGACAATGTAAGCATACGTGACATGACTGAAATCCAGAACATGTTGAACGCCACAACCAAGACCATGAGCTGGCTTCTTGGTTCAATAGCGGCAATATCCCTTCTGGTTGGTGGCATAGGCATAATGAACATAATGCTGGTTTCTGTTACAGAGCGGACTCATGAAATAGGTTTGCGAAAAGCAATAGGCGCTCGCGATTCCGACATCATGCTGCAATTTCTTATTGAGTCAGTTGTAATGACAGTTACCGGCGGCTTGTGCGGGATTATGCTTGGCTGCGGCGTGGCTGTTCTTCTATCCAAGCTGGCTGAGTGGCCCATCAAAGTATCGCTATTTTCTATTGTTCTTTCTGTAACTTTTTCCATGGCCATAGGCCTTCTGTTCGGGATACTGCCGGCCCGGCAGGCGTCGAAGCTGGACCCGATAAAGGCATTAAGATACGAATAATGAAACGGCCAATCGGCAGTTGCCATCCTCTACAACAGTTCCAATGCAATGAGAGCATAAGCTGTTGACAATACGGGGTCATTTTCCCAGAACCGGCCGGTATCGTTTCGCCAGTATCCAAGTCCCGTTGCTTCAACTTTTTGCAGAGAAACCAGTCTTTTGGCAAGCTCCTCACGCCATGCTATAAAAGACCCGTCACGTTGAGGAAGAAGGTCCGCACCATAAGCATTAAGTGATTTCGCTATAATGTTGTAGAAAAAGAACAAACCTTCGGAGCCCATCCCGGGATTCTCATTAAGAGACCAGTGTCTGGCTGACCAATGGAAAGCCGATAACACGCGAGGGTCGTCGCGGGAAACTTCCGCGTAAAGCAAACTCAGCAAGCCGGCGTAAGTTATACTTCCATAAGAACGGAATACGATAACACCTTCCTGATTTGTTGTTGCACCAGCCTTTGATTCACCGGGCTTATAGAAAAAACCGCCGCTGTTTTCCTCTCCGGAATCAGGCTTGTTCTGCATTTGTTCTATGAATTTGATTGTCTTTCCCCAGTCTATATCAACGCGTTTCCGGGCAGTCTGCCGGGAATCTTCCACGCTGGCGGTGGCATTCATCGCTTCAGCTGAATAATAAGTGTTTAGCAAATCTGCGTATGGTCTTTGCGTTTCAGAGTCGTAGCCGAATCCGCCGTCGTAAACATCCCCTCCGAAGTGTTGTGTATCGGCAATAAATTTTCTGGCATTCTGAATAATCACAGTGAGGGAAGGATCTTTCATCAAGCCAAGGGCTGTCATGCAGATGGCGGTGTTGTAATTTGACAAACCGCCGCCTTTCTGTCCCTTCAAGTCTTTATAAATCCCGCCATTAGTTTGCACACAGCTTAGTATATACCGGACGGCTTTTGGGACAGCCGTTTCTTTTGCCGGGTGTGAACTGCGAATAAACGCCTGCAATGCAAGAGCTGTTAACGCCGGAAAATCACCGTTTGACCAGGATCCATCTTCTTTCTGGTTGGAAGCAAGCCAATCGAGAGATCGATTTATGGCGGCATTCACTTCGTTGGCCACGGATGGGGTTAATTTGCCGGGTGGCCGGGCTGATGAGACAAGAAGAGCCGGATCTGCGACAGTTTGACTCTGTACAGGTACTGGCTTGCGACCCATTGCATTTGCCGATTGAAAACACAATAAAACAAAGCAAAAAACGATTATAAGAATAATACTGATTTGTTTAGACATGTTCATCCTTTCTTTTTGGTCCCATGCAAATATAATACAATATCCAAATAACGATTGTCACTCGTGTATTGTTAGAGGCATTATTAATATGTTTTCAGGAAGGATAAAATGTTATGCAAAGAGTATTATTAATGACAGCATTGACGTTATTATTCATATCCGCCGGATG
Source organism: Lentisphaerota bacterium (assembly GCA_041306605.1). Classification (GTDB taxonomy): domain Bacteria; phylum Verrucomicrobiota; class Kiritimatiellia; order UBA8416; family JAQBFJ01; genus JBFZFB01. Next base: position 7,304 of record JBFZFB010000099.1, read on the forward strand.
CAACCGAGTTGGCGGAGAGGAAACTAATAATGTCCCGGCAGTAATAAAAAAGGAGGGAATAACATTGAAAGAGCATAAAAGCGGAGAATGGTCACCCGGATTAACCAAAGAAGAGCAGGAGACATTGTTTGCAATCGCTAGAAATACCCTTGAAAAGCGCGTTAACGGCAAAGGATCTTTGTCTCTTGATGGATATACGATAACAGAGAAACTAAAACAAAAATGTGCTACGTTTGTCACATTCAAGAACGGCGAAGAGCTAAGAGGCTGTATGGGGTGTCTTGAAGCGGTGGAGCTTATGGCGCAGTCTGTCCAGAGAAGCGCGGCTAACGCGTCACGCGACTCGAGGTTCGCGTTCAACCCCATCAACGCAGCCGAATTGAAGAACATAAACATTCACGTTTCCCTGCTGAGCCCAAGACGGAAAATAAATTCTCTTGATGAATTCAAACTTGGAGAGCACGGAATCTGGATAGAAAAGGGCGGGGCTGGCGCGGTATTTCTACCGGAGGTTGCGATCGAACAAAAGTGGACTAAAGAACAAACACTTCAGCATTTGTGTATGAAAGCCGGTTTAGGCGCAAATGAGTGGAAAAGCGGAATGACATTCATGGTGTTCGAAAGCGTGGTTCTGATGGAAGAATAGGTTGCCGGATTAAATCCGGGCTGAGGTGATTTTGACTAAAAACAGGATTTTCGCCGCAATATTCGCTCTTGGCGCATTTTCAATACTCGCGCAAGTAACATTCATGCGCGAGATGCTGGCGGTTTTTCTGGGCAACGAGCTGACGATTGGAATAATACTGGCCTGCTGGCTGGCAGGCATAGGTTTTGGCGCTTTAGCGGCACGTTTCACATCCGGATTATTAACACCTGAACGAATGAGGCGCGTGCTTGTGGCCGTTCTGCTGGTTGGCTCGATAGCGTTGCCTTTTCAGGTTTATCTGATTCGTATTTCCAGGCATTTAATGGGTGTACCCGCCGGTGAGTTCGCGTCGTTTAGCATTATTGGCATGTGTGCGTTATTTATCTTTCTGCCAGCATCTTTCGGTATAGGACTATTCTTCCCTTTTGCCTGTGAAATTATTGCATCACAAAGCCGTATATCGTACGGAATAAGAGGCATCAGTCTTATTTACACGTTTGAATCGCTGGGCGCAATGGCTGGCGGCGTGGTATTGACATATATTCTTCTGCCTGTATTAAGCCCTCTACGGGTAGTATTACTGGCAAGCTCCATCGCTGCGGCTGGCGCCGTTATTATCATGCAACGGCGGAAAAACGCTTATATTCTGACGGCATTAACAGTATGCGTTACGGCTGTCGCACTTATTTATCCGCGCTGGTTGAAATCAGTTGAAAATTGGACAGTAAGAGCGCAATGGAACGCGTTTGATGTTCTGAATGAAGAACAGTCTGAATCACCTGCCGTCAGATTAGTTGATTGGGAAAACACTATTTATCAAAACCTGGCTGTTACCGAATCAGGAGGTCAGTTTACTTTGTATGGTAATGGGCGTGTTTTATTCACTTTTCCAGACCCGATAGAGTATGAACACAATATACATTTTCTTATGGCGCAAAATCCGGGTGCCAAAAAAGTTCTTCTGCTTGGCGGAAATCCGGTGGGAGATATCCCGGAATTGTTAAAGTATCCTCTGGAACGTCTTGTGTATGTCGATCTCGATCCGGGTGTCAGCCGTATGATCAGCAGGGCTGATAAAGCAGGCTATGACAAAATTTCATCAGATAACCGTGTTACGCTTGTTTCAGAAGACGGTCCGCGTTTCGTTCAAAGCTGCACTGACAAATTTGATATTGTTATAGTTGACGCACCTGAACCGGTGACATCAGCGGCGAACCGGTTTTATACGATAGAGTTTTATGCAAACATAAAGCGGATTTTAGCCCCCGGGGGTTTCATGTTCACGGCGTTAAATTCTTCCGAACGACTTCAATCAGCAACAGCCCGGCTTGGCGCATCTGTGTATCAGTCGTTAAAAAGCGTATTCCCGATGGTATTGGTTACCGCGGAGGCGCGAAACAGATTTTTTGCAGGAAGCACGGAGTCACATCTCAGTTTCAATCGTGTGTTACTAGCGGAAAAACATAAAGAGTCCAGAGTCGCCACGAAGTATTTCATGTCTGATTATTTTATCGGTGCTGATGAGATTGATTCAGAGAAAATCGAATATGTAAAAGAAAGATTTGAATCGCTTAAAGTGCCGTTAAACAGCAACTTAAAACCCATCACTTGTTTTTACAACATGCTTTTATGGAGCGAGTTTAGCGGATCCGGTGTGGAAGGTTTTCTGCGCAAGGTAATGTCGGTTAATTATATTAACATGGGAAGAACCATAGCCGTTACCGGAATAATTTTACTTTTAGCCGGCACCGGTTTAAGGGCATGCCGGAAGCGCAAGCTTTCGGATGCATGGAGCCGGTTTATGTCAGGGATCCTTATCGGAACAACAGGATTTTGCGGTATGGCAATGGAAATTCTATTGATATTCGTCTTTCAGAATCTGCATGGATACATTTACGCCCGGATCGGACTGATAGTTGCAATGTTCATGCTGGGACTTGTTACAGGAGCTCCATCAGGGATGATTATGGCAGGCGGGCGCAGATGGATCTCATGGTGTGCCATGGCATGTCTGGAGTTGATTTTATTTTTACTGATTTTAATTATACCTGTTTTATTGAGCGTGGCATCCCGGCCGGGGGCAGGAATCGCATCTCAATGGTCAGAATGGATAATATATCTGGCGGTTGCTTTCACAGGATGGGTGGTTGGCGCTGAATTTCCTCTTGTCAATAAGCTGTTTCGTGACGCCGGCGGCAACACAGGCCATGCGGCGGCTGTTACCGACGCGTATGATCACGCTGGAGGCGCCATTGGTGCAGTGGCGATGGGGGTGGTGTTTGTTCCTGTCTTTGGTATAGGCGCAGCTTGTTTTCTAATGGCAACATTGCAGTGCGTCGGCATTTTATGTCTTGCGTCAGCGATTCTCACCTTGCCACCGGTTATTTCCAAACTCCGGGAATAAACGTACCGCATTTGGGACATTTGCCATCCTGAATTTCCACAGAAATTGTCATTGCTCCATATCTATCAACCAGCAAGTTGCCGCATTTCGGGCAGTATGTGTTTTCACTTTTTATTCCCGGCATATTGCCGCCATAGACAAAATTACAGCCTTGCGATCTGGCTATTTCATTGACTTTACTTAACGTTTCCACAGGTGTAGCGGGCAGGTTTTGTATTTTATATGCAGGATGAAACCGTGTGAAATGCAAAGGCACATTTGGTCCGAGATTATTGACGATCCATTCAGACATGCGTTTTATTTCGTCCATATTGTCATTTAATGTCGGTATTATCAGGACAACTATTTCAAACCAAACACCTGATTTTGCCAGAAATTTAAGGGTATTGAGAACCGGTGTAAGTTGTCCTCCGCATATATTGCCGTAGAATTGTTGTGAAAAAGCTTTCAGGTCTATTTTAATTGCTGTCATGATTTCGCAAAGCTGTTTCAGAGGTTCTTCGTTTATGAATCCATTACTTACGACAATATTGCCCAATCCGAGTTTTTTTGCTTCTTTGGCGCAATCAATCATATATTCAAAAAAAACCGTTGGTTCGCTGTAAGTGTATGCAACAGTGCGTGCTTTTGCCTGAATGGCCATATTGGCTATATCTTGAGGAGTTCTAAACGGCACGGATATATCATCAGGATTTTTTTGGGATATATCCCAGTTCTGGCAGAACTTGCAGTCGATATTACAACCAACTGTAGCTATGGAAAAAGCTTTTGATCCCGGATATACGTGAAAGAAAGGCTTCTTTTCTATAGGGTCGTTATTCATGACACAAGGCCGTCCATACGTGAGGGCGAAATAACTGCCATTTCTGTTTTCGCGTACGCCGCAATTACCTCTTCCTCCCGGAGCTACGATACATTGCCACGGGCAAAGCATGCATTGGACAGTTTGTTTGTCCATGGTTTTATAGTGGAGCGCCTCATGCAGTTCAGGGGTGGGGATGATATTGGCTCCGCGCGCGCTGAATCCGCAGGTGCCAAGTGTAGTTATGCCGGCCACCCGCAAAAAATCACGTCTTGATAAGGCATTTTGATATTTCATTGTATATATATGATATTATGTTTATTGTTTAAGAGCAAGCTTTTGAAAGATAAAACACGGATCCAAAAAGAGGTCTTATTGCTGTGGATAAATGCAGTAGAAAATATTGCGTGATACTGCCTGCTTACAACGAAAGCGGGCGTATCGGACAAATGGTTACCAAGGTACTCGAATACTGCAAAGATGTCATTGTTGTTGATGACGGATCAAAAGATCAAACCGCGAATGACGCAAAATCAGCTGGAGCCTCGGTAATCATTCACGAAGTGAATCAAGGCAAAGGCGCTGCGCTGGAAACAGGATTCCGGGTAGCGGCTGAACGTGGATTTGAGTTTATCATCACTATGGATGCTGACGGACAGCACGATCCGAGTGATATGGCAGGAATGATTGCCGAATATGAAAAGACACAAAAACCGGTTATCATAGGAAATAGAATGGATAATCCTGTTAATATGCCGCTTGTCAGGCGCATGACAAACAGGTTTATGAGCTGGTTGTTGAGCAGAAAAATGGGGCAATGGGTTCCGGACACACAATCCGGGTACCGGTTGTATAAATGTGATGTTATAAAGTTTCTGAAATCGGATTCAAACAGGTTTGCGGCAGAGTCTGAAGTTCTTCTCAATCTCGCCGAAGCGGGAATACAAATGGGGTCAGCTCCGATAAAGGTGATTTACAGGGATGAAAAAAGCAAAATCAATCCAATCAAGGATACGATCAGATTTTTCAGAATGTTGAACCGGCACGACAGCAAAAAGACCTGCTGATTACGAATTTGCCTCAACTGTTATGGCTATTCCGCCGCGCGCGTTAAAACTGCCCTTTACATTAATTTTACGCGGTTTTATTGCTTTAACAATATCATCAAGAATGGTATTTACAACCTCCTCGTGAAACGCCCCGTGATTTCTGAACGCAAACAGATATAGCTTCAGGGATTTGCTTTCCAGACAGAGTTTATCGGGAATATATTGGATTGTTATATGACCAAAGTCAGGCTGGCCTGTAATAGGGCATATGGAGGTGAATTCCGGGCAGTCAAAAGTGATCCAGTAATTGCGACGCTTGTGAGTATTTTCAAATGCTTCCAGTCTAGCCTCGCCGGGTGAGGAAGGATATTTTGAGGAAGACTGCCTAAGAATTGAAAGATTCCTGCTCCCATTTTGTTGAGACTTTTTCATTTGCGTTCCTTTGATCTGTTTTTTAGATACACAAATCTATCCGCTATGCTTCTTTTTTTCAATAAATCTTTTAGGCAAGCTATAGGGCAAAAACGAAAACATGGTGTTTTGTGCTTTTCCTGTTGACCGGATTATTGATGAGTTTTATTGTCAATGACAGGGTTAAAATGGATAATGCAATGCGTTATGAGGCAGATTAAGCAAGCGTAGAGAGATTTCTGGTTTATTTGTTGCATACAGTAATATAGGGAATGATCTGTTAATGAAAAGTTCTGTAATCAAACCCATAAAAGTTTTTGTTGTTGATGATGACTGGAGGTGCACCCCGAAATTTGAACCGGTATGAGTACTAAATAAGACTTGCGTAGTTGGTCATAAGAAATGGTAATGGTTGGTCAGGCGGATAATGGCAGGGAAGCAGTCGATAAAGTTTTGGAACTCAAACCGGATGTAGTGTTGATGGATGTGGTAATGAAAGAGATGTGCGGCATGGAAGCCACAAGCCAGATAAAAAAGGATCTGCCCGATGTCAAAATAATAGCCGTATCCGGTCATAAAGATGAGAGATTAATACGAGAGATGATAAAAGTCGGTGCAGATGGATATGTGATTAAAGACAGCGATGATGAATCCATGATCAAACGTTTTGAAGAACTGACGCCGAAAGAACAAGAGGTTTTAATGTTGCAGGCGGAAGGAATGTCAGCAAAAGAGATTGGCGTCAAAATGGGAATAACGGACAGGGCGGTTAATAAACATCGTGAGTCGATAATACAAAAAATCAGCAGAGTCGACTATTTTAAGCTCATTAAATGCGTGGCAGGACAAGACTTGGAATGCAAAATTCACCAGAAGTCTTGATTTTAACCATGTTTAAAGTCGGCATTTCCATGGTTATTCTGAATAATCTGATTTCCCTCATTAGTTTTCCTGGATTTTGCCATAGTTCCGAAAAGGAACCATGGGGTTCCGAAAAAGAACCATGGGGTTCCGAAAAAGAACCATGGGGTTCTTATTTGGAACCATAAAAGTTCTTGCTAAATTTCTCCGCGAGGGTTTACCATACTTGCAGTTTTAGGAGAAGTTCTCTTAATGCGGAGGTGCAAGATGAGTAGATGCAGATTATTTTGCGGACAGCTTTCCCTTCAAACTCTTCTCATTTCTTTTCTTTCCTTTTCATCACACGCGGATAACACAGTGTCAAAATCTGTAAGCAAAGAGTCGTTATGGAATATTTAAGAAACAAATGGCAGTCGGCAACTATTTTTGCAAAAAGCATATTCTGTCTCTTGATCATGCTCTGCATCGGAACGATCACACTGATGTCGGTGCTGGCAGTGGATACGGATAAAGACGGCATGACAGATGAGTACGAAACCTTCTTCAGTTTGAATGCCGATAATCCGTCAGATGGTCCGTTAAGTTATGATGAAGACGCGCTCAGCAATGTTACAGAATCAGTTTTCTTCACAGACCCATACATCGAAGACACGGACAGGGATGGATTTATTGACGGGGAAGACAGTAACGCGGTCAGTCGTGCATATATTGACTGGGGAGAGCCGTTGTGGACGAAGGGCGATAATTACATTTATATAGCTCCCGACTGGTTTGAAGAAGCTTTTAAGATAGGCGGTGAATGGCTGGTGGAATCCAACAGTACGGCATGGCATGTTTCACAAGCAGAAGATGCAAACAGCGGACAACTCTGCATAAAGGTGGATCGCAATATTCTCACCAACAATTTAGTGCTTCAACTTGAACTGCTCGACACCCCGGATGCGACACTTTACGTTGATTTGGTGGACACCAATGAGGATATGGTTCTGGCTAATCTATTCGGGAATGTGCTTGGCGGCAGTAACGAAAACGAGAGGGTAGAGCTAAATATTCCACTGGCCGACAATCCCGATGCGTCATGCATAGTTCTCTATCGCGGCACAGGAGAAATCACCATTTACGAAAGTCAGCTATATATAGATGAAGACGGAGACGGGCTCGATGCCGATCAGGAACTACAGCTCGGCACATCAGACCGGATTAATAACAACGGAGCTTCAGCCGGTGGAATTGGTGTGGGTTTGTCACGTCTGACCGGTAGTCCTGCAAACAATCTTATCAAGAAGACAGGAGGGGAGGCGGGGAATGTCATTCATGTCAATTTCAGGACAGGGAAGGATAAATACAATGGTCGGAGTGAGGCTGTTCTTGAAAGCAATGATCAAGGGCCGAAGAAGACAATCAACGCTGGTTTGTCGATAGCGAAACCGGGCGATACTATAAAGATCTGGCCGGGACAATATGATGAAGAAGTGAATTTATGCGGTAAAGAGAAGGAATTAAAAATAGAGATAGTGGAACCTGTATGGATCAGGTAAGGAAAATATGTGCAGGAGGAAAATAAAAGTGAATAGCTTAAGAGAAAATATAATTAAAGTTCGTTACGGTTTTATGTTGGCTGTGATAAGCCTTGGTCTTGCGGTTGTTGTATTGCCGCAAGTTGTGTTTGGGTTGACTGTTGACGATCTGGTTGTTAGTAATAAAATAAGCCAGCTTGATGGAGCGCAGACGAATACATTTGCAGGCAAAGTTGAGATAAATAATGCTTTGACTGTGTCTGGTGCAGTGCGAGTACCCAAGCAAGGTAATATCTCAATGGGCAGCTATACAAACGGTGTTTCAGATAAAGGGGTAGTCAGTACGAACATTACCATGAACGGGAATAAATTGGTTGATCTCGGTGAGCCAGCTTCTGATAAGGATGCGGCTACAAAAAAATATGTTGATAGTCTTTTGCCCAAAGGTCTTATTAACGCTTATGGCGGAACAAATGCACCATCTGGATGGTTGATGTGTAACGGATCAGCCGTTTCCAGGACAACATATAGTAATTTGTTTAATGTTATAGGGACGAGTTTTGGTGTAGGCAATGGATCAACGACATTCAATTTGCCAGACCTGAGGCAAAGATTTCCTATGGGAAAATCAGCTTCAGGAACAGGGAGTACTCTTGGGGGGACAGGTGGCAATATAGATCATAGTCATACAACAGCAAGCCATACTCTGACAACAGGTGAAATGCCATATCATAGACATGGCCATGCTTTTGATGATGGATTTAGTGGCTATGTCTCATGGCCAAAGGTGTGGGACGGATCCGGAAACCACGATTGGTCAGGGTGGGGAACCGGTCCCTATGAAGTAAATTTGGACCCGTATACAGGTTACGAGGGTGGTGGTGGAGGGCATGATCATGGCAGCACGGGAACAGCTAATCCGCCGTATCAGGTGGTGAATTATATCATAAAATATTAGGAGGTAACCAAAATGAGAAGTATAAAATGGATGTTGTTGTTGATTTGTCTAATTATTGGCATTGCAATTGCAGCAGAAGAAAACCAGATTCAACGCTACTTTCTTGTAGATATCGATACAAAGAAAAGCGCTCCACCTACTGTAGAACCTTTCCCTTGCGGTGCAATGATCTCTCATGTTTGGATAGCGGCCACAAAAGAGCAATATGAGGCGGGATTCGGCAATATGCCAGCCAATATTGTAGATCAATCTACAACGCAGGGTAGGCAAAAAAGAGCAGATTTTGAAAAATGGGATGATGACAAACGGTTAAAACTGATAGTAAAATTGTTGATAAATGAAAACAATATTTTGAGAGAGAAAATGGGTATGCCTGCCCGAACTGTTGCGGAAATCAAACAGATACTGGAGAACTTGTCCGCCGAATAGTGAAGCAAATGGTTCTTGTTGCATGACAATCAAATTCTATAATAAAATAAAAAGTGGTTTAATGACAGAAGCATTGCGTTTAGTTGCAATAGTAAGTGTATTTTGTCTTATTGTAAATTCTTCCAGTTTGGCAGATGATCCATCATGGTGGACAACATGGGATGTCGTGGAGACAAACAGTGTTGTTGATGATTATGCGCCAGCTATTGTTGGTCAGCTTAAGTGGTTTGCCACGAACGCATATAATGAGTTGGAGATTCATGTAAGAGGCGGAGCTGGTACAAACGTGGAAGCTATGGTGCAAGGGTTCGTTAATTCCAACAACTTCTGTACAGTTAACTCTGGTCAAATCAAAGATATTGCCGAGCCGATCTATGATCGCCTGATAGAAGAGGGGGTTGTTACAAATTACCCATGGTCCCTGGCGACCAATACGCCTGCTGATTACGCTGTTGCCAATATTGGTCAGATGAAATTTGTGTTTGATTTTGATTTATCACAGGATTCCGATACTGATGGCTTGGTAGATTGGGTTGAAAGCGGCACTACCAACTATGTTGCGCCAAACGATACCGGAACAAACCCAAATGATTCGGATAGTGATGATGACGGGGCGGACGATGGCGACGAGGTGAGTGCGCGGACAGATCCCAATAATGATGATGTTGCGGTTCCAACTGTTGTGCTCACTTCTCCGACAAACGGCTATAGACAGGTATGGTTACCATGAATGCGCATTCAACAGGGGTTGATAAAATGATGTCATCAAAGCAATGTTCGGGCAGGAATAATATTTCACTCTCCGCAATAAGGATTCTGATTTTAGTTGGCATAATCTTTTTTGGTTTGTCATCAAGTACGTTGGGTTTCCCGATAAATCAGGTATATTATATGCGTGGTGGTTTTGGCGGTGCTCCTCCATCTACTAATCTTGGTTGTTATCTCACGTACAAATACTTTGAAGGACGTCCCCAAACGTGGGTCTCTGAGAACTCGGAGAATCCGCCATGGAGCATAAACATGGATGGCGGGGGGGATGCGCATGTGTATTGGTTTTTAAATGGTCATATGGCTACGCGATATCAGTCTTTTGGCGCCGCCACAAGTTCTCTTGCTGGCTTATATAACCCTGATGCGTCGGAAGCATCCGACTATATAATAACCCTAGAAAGTGGCACTGGTGCGACTGAAGCTCGAGTGATTGGTTGGTTTTATATAGTTAGCATTCCAAGCGAGATTAATCGAACAGATAGTAATAACGTTTCTATTACATGGTACTACTATTGGGGTCGCCTAGCCGACAGACCTGCTAATGGTGCTACATTGACCTTGTATGAGGATGACGATGGGAACGATGGTGGCGATAGTACTATTGCAACCAAAACCTATAGCGCATCAGATATTCCTGGGTATGAAGGGAATTTTGAAACATGGTGGGGCTCGCATACCTTCACTAATGTTAATCTGTTTTCCCAAAAGGACGCTGACGACTATAGGCTTGAAGTGCGTGCCAAATTGGAGATTACTTCTAGGACGTCTGCAGATACCGACATATCTTATGTTGATGTTATTGCTATAGAACCTGAGAACAGTCAGGATCCGGAGGCACAGGACTGTGATCCGAATCTTGCACACAGTGTTGATCCCATTAACATGATCAATGGCAATATGGTTCACGCAGAGACGGACATCGCAATTCCGGCGCCTGGCCTGAGTCTTGT
>JBFZFB010000100.1:0-29859 GCA_041306605.1 Lentisphaerota bacterium
CAATAGACTGATAACTCTATTGATATTTAACAACCTGCTCTGATGTTCAGGAGCTGAACACTTCGGCATTCCGTGCCTGCTATGTATAAACATCCTTTTTTTCCATCAGGAACACTGTTCAGGAAATGTGGAATAAAATTATTATTTTATCCAGATTTCCTGAACCATCTCTTATATCTTGTTGATCATGTTTATCCTGTCAAAAACTCTCTCTTCCCCATCCTGCATGCCTCGGCGTAGCTCGCTATTGCGACCGAAGCCGGGTCAAAACATTCTTTCTTTTCTTCATGCCCATTTTTTCATTTTATTTTTGATACTACCCGCGCTAAAGCCCATAGTCGCCCTAATATGGGAATACGCCTGATCCACATGCCGTAAAAATGTTTATTCAGCCATGTTCTCTCCGCGTTTCGCCAAAATATGCGCCAAACCGGCTTGCGGGGCCGCCAGCCCGACCATGCTGTTTTATCCAAATATTTAAAGAATAATTCTTTGCCGGAATGCACCGCCTCATAATCCCAGGGCTTGATCTTTGACGCATAATGAATGATTCCATCCTGACAACAGCTCCTGAATCCTAATCCGGAAAGCTCTCCCTTTTCATCTTTTTTAGCGCAATCTACTCTTTGATTCCATCTATCCTCAAACTTATACCACTGGTCGACAAACACCGCATTAAGACCATCTTGATCATGCCAGCGAATATTTTCTTTATTTTGTTTAATGAAACTCAAAACCTCATCAGAAATTCTGTTCTTGCGCCACATCTCCAGATCAAGAACCAGCACTCCTGCATTAAAATACTCACTTTGATTAGAAGCATGAACTCCTTTACATGCCAACAAATGTGTACGAGAACAAAATGTTGGGGCCCAATCTCGAATAGCCCCCAATGCATACCCTTTTATATCCACATCCCACAATTCACCTATATCTCCAGTAACAATAATATCACAATCCAGATAAATCACCCTGTTATTGTCTTGAGGCAAAAACTGCGGAGTGATTATTTTGTAATATGTACACCTTCCCACATGTCCAAAGACAGGCACTCCTTCAAATTGATGCCAATCAGGAGCGGCAACCCAATGCAAAACCAGCTTTGTGCCTGATAGGGACGACTTCATTTTTCTTCGATTCTGCCGCGATATTCCGCCATCTACAATCCAGACATGAATCTTGGAATAACGACTAAGATTAGCCTGCATTGACCAAAGCATAACCGTAAGCGCCAGGGCATAATTATTATCCGTCACACACAAAACCACTGGATCATCGCAAAGAGGGGTATGCATATCTGAAAACGACGGCCTTTCGAATAATCTTTTAACAAAATTGCTTATTAACTTTGGACCACTCAATATCAGCCGCTTCGCAAATAAAGGCTGTCTGCCAGCTTCACAAAGCCACGCCCGCCATGGAAACATTCCCGATTTCTGTACAGCCGCGTAATTCTGCCATAAAATTTTGAACGATTCACTTACAAGCTCTTCAGGCTGTTCTTGAATCATCTTCCGCCATAGACCGCAACCCTTCTTCATCTCAACAAATAAACCCATCATTTTTTTAACGTCCGCGCGTGATATGGTGCTGTACTTACCATCCATATCCGCAAGAATATTATCAACATCAGCAGTATATCCCTGCGCCTTCGCGGCATGCGCCAAAACACATCTGCCAAATGCCGACTGATAATACCGGCTCAACAGTTGAGTTGAAAACAGGCCGAATTCTTTATTAGACATCGTCATGCTCATCGCCGTCTTCCTGTATTCTCCGGTAAAAATATTAATAAATTTCGGGGTCGAAACCTGCGCCATTCGAACCCACATATCCCAATCCATCGAATGCTTCAGGTCCTCATTAAATCCGCCAAGCTTATACGCAAGTTCACGCGTATGAATAACATTAAGAACACTGATAATACAACCGTACTGCAGATTTATAGCCGAAAATGCCCGCGTGTATGACCCCAAGTCCTCACGTGATTGAAACTTCCCGCCAGTCCGCTCTCCCATCAACACCCTGGACTTGGAATAAGCCCACTCTATTTTACCAGCGCTTACAACATGCCACATTTTTTTCAAGTGATCCGGATAATAAACATCGTCATCATCCAAATAGCAGATGTATCTACCTCTTGCCCTGCGCAAACCTTCATTCAATGCCCCGGCAAGGCCCCGATGCTCAATCTTCCTGTAGTGTATTTTGTCAGAAGCCAACGATGCTACAACATCAGCAACCTCATCAGGCCCGCCGTCATTGATTACAATCAGCTCAAAGTCGCAAAAAGTCTGATTCAGAACACTTGCAATGCTCTCGCGGATACCATCACTCTTCCCAAGCGTAGGCATTATAACTGATATCGAACACTGATCCTCTTCTTCCTTTTTCACAGGATCAAGAAGCATCGGATTTTTCATGCCGCGCAATTTTCCATAAACATCACGAAGCGAAGGATCAATATCCAGTGCTCTCAAAAGGCACAAATATACCATACCCCGGTTGCCACATGCTTCATACATGTCGGCCGCACGACAAAAATCAGAGGCGCTTCCTTTTTCCAGGCAAGCAGTTATATAAACCTGATCATTCATAAAAAAACTCTATTGCACACTTTTTGCATCCTTATACATTTTCAGACAGGATCACAGGATTAAGAAGATCATGACCCCCATCTAAACAACAAACATTTTCAGGAAAAATGAAAAAAACTACTGCCCCTAGACCCGGAGAGGAACGAGGGTTTTATACAGATTTCCTGAACCATCTTGCTTAATCTTAATCTTGTTCATCATGTAATCCTGTCTAAAACCTCCCTTTCCCCGACATTAAGAAAATACAATTTTTTGACAGGATCACCGGATTTACGGGATTGATAAAAAACAGGATCCGTAAAATCTCAATGGGATTATTTAATCCCTTGAGATTTTACGCCCATCTTAGATCTTTGTTCATCATGTAATCCTGTCTAAAAAGTCTCTCTTTGTATATATCCCCTTCATTTCCTTTTCCCCATCAGGAAGCACTGTCCAGCGTATTCGCGGGACCTCTTCTTCGTGCCCTTCGTGTACTTCGTGGTAAATACTCCCCCTCCCCATCCTGTCTTAATCTTGTTCATCACGTCATTCGACATGACAAGTCCTGTCAAAATTCTCCCTCTCTTCCCTCTCCCCTCCGTGCCCCAGTCTAAAACTCTCCATCTAATCCACCGTGCTTCCTGATCAAATCAACGTACTCTTTACACATCCGTTCAACGGAAAACTCCGCACGGATCCTTTCGCGGTTGGCCTCGCCCTCTTTTCGCCGCAATCCAGGATCATTCATAAATTTCAAAATAAGATCCGCCATCTTTGCCGCGTCGCCAACCGGCGCAAGATATTCATAACCGCGCGGACCCACAGCCTCCCTTACTCCGGGTATATCAGTCGCCGCCACCGGAAGCCCCGCCGCCATGCATTCAAGCACGCCATTAGGACACCCCTCTGCGCGCGAACTGAAAACACATAAATCTACCGCATTCAACAAACTTGCCACATCACCAACATGCCCCGTAAATCTTACAGATAAAGAAGGCATACCCAGATTCCTCGCAAAAGCCTTCAATTTAGTCATCATTCCATAATCCCTGCCTGCCAATAATAAAACCGGTTTACACACCAAATCCTCACATGCATCCTGGACTTTCCTCCATGCTCTAAGAAGAATTTCGTGATCTTTGTTGGAATGAAGCTTCGCCAGCATGCATGCGACAAAAGTTTTATCAGAAATGTTTTCTTTTTGCCTCCATATTTCCCTGCTGATTTCAGCTGACTGTAATTCCACACTGTTTCTGATAACATACATTCGTTCCGAAGACATGTCATACTTCATCATCATCAGATCTGCCACATCTCTGCTGTTAGAAACAAAGAAAGGAATGTTGGCAATAGCCCATCGCTCAACACGGCTTCCATCCATTCCCTCGCACATATCCCTCTGATTCCATATACAGGTTTTTGCGCCGGTAAATCTCCATATCAAACCACATGCCATATTAGGAAACCTCGTGAATGGCACCAGCACTTGTGGTTCTAGATTTCTGAGCATTCGTGTCAAGTTGTATAACCCTCTTAATATTCTTTTGAAATTGCGAGACCAGCAAAATGGCAAAACCCTACACTTCACGCCGTAATGTTCCGCCATATCCAATACCGGTCCTTCATTCAGAAAGGCCCCTATTTCCACATCCGCCCCAGCGTGCTTCTTCAAATAACAAGCCAGATTCAAAACTTGACGTTCAGACCCGCCAAGATTAAAACTTTCTATCAAAAAAACCACTTTCGATGAAATCTCAACCATTATTTCCCCGCTTATTCTTCTTTTGTCAGATTCTGCCTCTCAACATTTTACCCAATCGCCATTTAATGTCCGACAGCCTATCGCGCAACGGTGTTGCATCGCGACACGGCTGCAGATTAAAATGTCTTCTGGCAAGTTCCATTGAACATAATTTCACAACTTTTTCACCAGAACCCAGATTCTCCACGGATTCAGAAAGAAATGTTCCCCATAAACACGCTAAATCAGGCCCGAAAATCACACCCAAATCTTTCAATTCATGCGAGAACAGCAAATCATGAAGCCTGTCCCGCAAATCCTCTCTTAACCATTTTCCCCATTCATGATAATTCTTCCGAAGCGCCTGATCGCGTTCCACAGATCCATCAAAGGCAACACCTGTACGCGCCCATGGGAGTGAATACAACCGTTCATCCATGTCTTTTAGCAACTCCTTGTAAATATCGTCATTTCGGCAATCGGGTGAAAGCGACCACATGAAGGAAACAACTTCATCACTGGTAAACGCTTGATGCAAACGGCAAAATTGCCGCACATAATCCATGACATGACAAATCATCCGGCGCATATAGTTCTCCTGCTGATCCAGTTCACACTTGATCCATGCCGGAGAATCATCTTCACCATGCCAAGAAATTCTTCTGTCGTTTTCAGCATCAGCAACAGCTTTACAAGACAGAGAAGGATGAAACAATTCCTTGCTATCCATTATCGGATGGAGTTTTAATTCTTTTACATGTACTCCGCTGAATTCGGCTCTACCTACGCTATCGCCAAAACTTGACGCCAACACCAAATCGTTTTTGCCGGCTTTTTCAAACCAATACTCGCCGTGCAAATGAATTCCCGCCACCTCCGCACCGCCCCAAACAGCCGCCCTTTGAATATTCTCCCAACCGGTTTCCTGATTATAGGGAATATTAACATGCTCCCATCCATACCAATTCGCTATTCTACGCGCATACACAACATCTCTGCTTTGTTCATGCCCCCATGTAGCGCATACAATCGGAGACGAAAGCTCATTCTCCATTTTCTTTAGAACACCAGCAACAACCCGGCTATCCAAACCACCCGTCAGAAGCAACCACACTTTCGAGGGCTTTTTCACCAAAACAGCAACCAGCTCTTTCTCTAACTTTTCACGCAACAACTTCGCCGCCTCGCGTGCGCTAACCATCATGCTCCCATGCTTGATTGGCGGACGTCTTTCAATACTACCATCCCCTTTCAGCACGGCACGCCATGGCATACGCTTAACACCCTGAACAAGCGTTCTGTTCCCTAGCATGCTATTGAAATGCAATAACTCAAAAACCGCAACCGGGTCTATCACACGGCAATGTTCAGGCAGAGCTTGAATAATCTCTTCCGCGCTGTCTGCAACAAGCACCGTTCCATCCAGCAAAGTCCAGTAAGGACAAAAACCACCGAGCATGGATGTTTCTATCGTTTCAGATTTCAATAATTTGCGTAGCATTAATCACGATCCCCTTGCTTTTTCCGCGCAATCACAATTGCCTCGGGCGAAAACCATCTGCTCGATATTCCCGCTTTTTCAACAAGCCGTTCCATGGGTTTAAATATATATCTAAACAAAGGCCACGTCCAATGCCGGACACCGGGATCGAATGGAGCAAACCAGAACGTCATTTCCCTCATATAAGAAGAAAATAAAATTTCACTGCCATGACACTTTTCGACCGCCTTAAGAAGATTTTTTAAATTCATTATTTTAAAATTGTGCGACATACATACTTCCCTCATCTTGGTGCGCGGAGACCATAAGCCGAACAAAGTAATACAGCCAACTTATTACTTTATTTTTCAGAGTTATCGGTCAAGCTATTGACGCGTATTTTTTCCTACACTTACCATCTCCCGTGAAACCATAATTCAATGGCTTATACTAGAACATCTTGTTCTCTCAACACTTTGTTTAAAATTAACACAAATCAAACAACAAAGCACAACTTCCCAAACACATTACAAACTCATGTCGCCTCAATTTAAAGCCGCTCCCAATTGGTTTGTTATCGCTCCGTATTTTACTGGACCCGCAAAATCTTTACGAATGTAAATATTGAGCACATTACAACCCCAGATAGAACTTGCCTTGATTTGTTCTCTGCACTTTGCGGAAAAGGCAGGCACAGAAAACTTGTGATACAAATCAACATATGGCGAACTCTCAAAGTCCTGAGCAAATAATGGATATGAAACTATAAGTTCCGGTTTTTTTTCGTTTACATATGCTGCAGGAATTGCTCCGGTACGTGCATGTAATCGCTGAGTCCCAATTGTTAATGGATGATGCTTAACAGCATCTGGAGAAGCAATGCCAACACCATCTAATATACAACCCTTAAACGAGTAACCTAGCCCCCCTATTTCACTTGTCATTAATTTTGCATCCGGAAATAATTGATAAAGAATACTACCTGCTTCAATATACCTCTGTACACGTGCGCCAGATGCTCTTGTCGGCAGAAGTTGCGTCCAATGGGATCCAAGAGAGTATTGAAGAAGCATGGATAAAGGAACCATCAAGAACACAAAAATTGGTATACGATAAAATATGCCGGTTGATGATATTGCAATTGCAAAAAACAAAAAAAGAATAGGCACAGCAAACAACGGCATATACCAATCGTGTAAAAAAACATGTTTAAATATATACGCAAGAGCAATCGAGATTCCTCCTGCACCAACAGAAATCATCCAGATTTGACTTCTATCACGAAGCATAGATTTCCACGGCAAACGGCCTAACATCACGCCAGCCCAAAGAAAAACACTCGGCATCCATGCCCAAGCCAAAATAGATATCAATGAGCTTTGGATTGTCCATCCAAGACGAAAGCCAAGGATCGGATACTTCAGGCGCGGTAAAATGTTATAGAATATAAGATCAAAAACATCTGCCCTGGAATCTGCATACACAATCTGTTTCGCAACAACAGGTTGAGGTATTAGCGTGCCATAAAACACCCATGTCATAACGGCAAGAATCATCATAGTGCCTGCAAAAAATATTATGTGCCTATAAACAGTAATGCGTTTATCGCAGAAAACGGCTATTGCAAAAAAAGGAACTATTACTATTAGTTCTAATCTCGTAAAAACAGCAAGTGCAACACATAACCATCCTATTGCTCTGCCTTGGAGCAGAAGTAATACGGAAATAGCCATAAACAGCATTGCAAGCGGGGTTTCCATAAGACCTACACATGACGGAATCATAATCCCTACATAACCTAGCATGAAAAGCAAAGCCATCCATCTAGACACCTTCTTATAAAGAATTGCCAGACATCGCAGCCAAGCAATAGACCCTATAATGGTTAAAACCGAATTGAACAAAGCAACTATCAACGGTAACTTCCATATCTTAGATAAAATTGCCAGCACACAAGTCCAAACCGGTGAAGATGTAACCATAACTTGTTCTTCCAGATTAAAGTATGGCCGGCCGTATTGGGCAAGATTTTCTGATATACGAAAATGAATATATGCATCATCAAAAGCAAACGGAATAAGACGATACGAAAGGAATATTAGCAATACAAACAAAGGAACACCCATAAGAAAAAATATTTTATTCATTTCTATTTTTTGCATACCATATCTCCTGTGTTTTTGATTTTTGCAATAAAAACCATCATGCAGAATAATCATCCCTTTCACATCACCTGCTTCAGGACATGTTCAGCAGTTATTCCGCCGCAAAAATAAATACCAAATCAGCTTTTTATTACAGAAGCATGTCTTCCCATTTTTGATGATCAAAGAAAATCAATGCAAAGCTTTTGTTTTCAAACACGACCCGCCCTTCCAGTGCAAAGGTTCGATACAAATCTTGCCAACACAAATCTTTCGACTTGGCAAGCAATAAGTAATTTGCCTTATATTTACGTATAATCTGCAGACGATCTTCAAATGTGGTTTCCTTATTAAAAAAATGATTTAAATCTGACTTTCTAATATCATGATCCGGAACAAAGGCAAGAGGATGTCGAGCCGCGATTACTTTACCCCCAAAAGTCGGCACAATCCAACTACTTTCAATATCCGACAGCACAACATCATTTTGACCTACGAATTGCGACAAAAACAGATATGACGCATATGTAGATTGTCGCTTAGGCAAGGCGCCATACAATGGCTTTAAAAACAGGAACATAACAAAAACCATAGCCATTGCAGAAACAATGATTTGCAGAATTTTCCTGGGCAACAGAATTCCTCTCACTTTGGCTTCGCACGCAGAAAAATATTCTGCAATAAAAAGATGTAAAAGCAGAACAATATATGAAATAACTCGTCCATAAGAATACTTCCCTGTTATCAATCCAAGCAAATAGATTCCCAACAAAATTATCAACATTAATATCCATGTGCGACGCCAGTTAGATCTCATGCTCATAAGAATCAATGGCACGCCAAGCAAAGACGGCCATATTTTAGCTATAACTCGTTGATACATACTTGCATTACTGGCATCATATACCCTCGATTCACCCATGAAAAAATTCAACAGAGGAAAGTATGGCCATAAAATAGCTATTAAAAAGACTGCACACAAAATACTTACAATCAATACGGTTTGAAATATAACTGCTCGTTTTTCGGCACATGCCTGTGAAACAAGCCCTGCTGCAAGAAAAAGAAAAGAAATCGGATGCGAAATCAAAACTGTGACGCCAATCAAGAAAGTAGGAAGAATCCAAAATTGCTGACTATCTCGCATTCTGATCCGATTACAACCAAAAGCTATTAACGAAATTGCTACAGCAAAAGTCGAGGGATAAGGAAGAACAAACCCCAAAACACCGATATGAAAAAAACCGCTAACAAACCACTTGCCTGCTCCCCAGCCAAAGAGCAGGAGTAATAGAGCATAAAAGACTACTTCGCTTCGATATTTTGATACTTCAGAAAAGATAAAAATTTTAAGACCAAAAAACAACAAACATAGATTGACTAACCCCATTACAGATAACGCCATAACCACATCCAAATGTAGCACACGTGCAAGAAGAGCCACTATTATAGCGTAAGGAGAATAAAAAGCATGAGGAGCATCTAATAATAGCTGTGGATGCTTGGGATGCAAAATATGCGCCATCAATTCTTTAACTACAGCACTATGCTCCCAAAAATCTCCCACCCACTGCCCATTTCTCGTTCGCAAGCACATAATCCCAAAGATCAATAGGCATAAAAAGAAATACCTATATTTCACCAGTCCAGATATTAGCGTTTGCATGCTGGGTATTGTTATGCGTGATACAGACAGCTTTCTATCGCGTAAAGTTTTTATATAAACCCATTGAAACAAACCAGAAAACATCAGACACAACGATCCCATAATCAGCATCGGAATGTTTGTTTTTGTGTCCAAATTAACATAATACACCGTTTTACACGGCAATTGTCCTTCAGAATGCTCCACTTTGACATATTCATATTTCACTCGTTGGACGAAAGTTTTACCACTAGAAACTTGCTTATCACTAGTTTTGTCCACTTTCTCCATTCTGGCCAGCTCACTGTCATTCCAAATATCAACATGTTTAATTTCTCCAGGTGGCAATGGATTACAGATTGATGTTCTCGGTCCTCGAATCGCCAAAACAGTTATAACTACTGAAACAACAAAGAAAAATGCTATTATCGCAGATACAATATGATCTATATTCATTCTATTGCCTTTACTAACAACATTATTTTATATGCTCCCTAACATGACGTTCAATCATATCCATTCTAACAGAAAGAGAGTGACGGGCCCGGATCAACTCCCTCCCATTCTCACGTATTGACAAGTAACTCTCCGGATCAGCCAGATACGCTTTTGCCTTCGCCTCAAAATTGCTTCTGTTGAATATAACACAATTAACCATATCTCTGAATCCAAGCGCCTCAAGATCATCCGTCTCCTGCGCAAAAAGAAGCGCGCCAATCGCCGGTATCTCAAAGTACTTCGGCATTGTCAGCCGATATGTCGGATCATCCGACCCGGCGGCAATAACAGCATCCTGTTCGCCAAGCCATGTCAGAAAATCCTGATTTGACAATGCTTTATTTTCCACACCGCTATAATGTTTGTAATCAACAAAATCAAATTGACGACACCAATTCCGCACGTCGTAGCACTTGCTGTTAATTGCTCCGTATAGCGTTAAAGAAGTTTGTCCGCGACACATGATCCTATGCTTCGTAATGAAATCATCTGGAATAGCCCATGGAAAATGGACAATCAGATCCTTTGGAATATTTCCGAAATGGCGCAAGGTCGGCCCAAGATAAAACGCCAATATATACCCGATTTTGTTATGCAGAAAATATTTTTCACGCCATGGTGATAAATGCGGATCACTATATAATATATAGCTCAATTTTGATCTACGTGTCGGTACTCCCAGAAAACGCCTGCGCCAGTCAACCACAGGCGCGGCCCATCCAGGTTCAACTGAAATCAAAAAATCCACATCTTTATAATACCGGTTGAACTCATTCTGATTGTTCATTATAATACAGTGAAAACGCTTGATCATTTCATCAACAAGTCGAGGAGAACAAATGGTCGCCACCCATTTATTCTGCCGATGAAACTCCAGATCAAGAATTAATCCAGCGGTTAAATCACTCATAATTGTTTTCTTTATGCCTGATGCAACCATTAGCAATCAGGTCAATTGCCTGTGATGTTACTTTGCAAACTCCAATCCATAAATTCCGGATATTAAAAATACGGCCTTCGCTCGTACGGCGTGCGAGCAATTTCTCCACCCAAAAGCATACACGACAAATTAAAATCAAACTAAGTTGCACAACCATCCTTGTGCATATATTTCAAATTCCTCGGGTATAATTAATTACAAAATCAGCACCGTGCAACCTGCGTATAACTTTCTACACACTCAACGGCCAGTCAGCCCAACAATAGGGAGTGTTCTCGCCCGGCATGCCCGTAGGAACATCCTGCCTTGCATCAACATAACCATAATGACTGGTCCAGAACGGAACTGTAAAAGCATAATCAAAAAAGTGAACCGCTATACTGTAACGGCTTGTTGTCAATTGACTTTTCCCAAGCCTGACAGTAATAACCCCGGCATCAGGCAGGTCTATCTCTCCCAAACGTAATCGCGCACCAAGACAAACCACATTGTATTCATTTATAAACGAAATGCTAAGAAATCCTTTTTTAAGATTGCCAACATCATTACTCCTGTACTGTATCTTTAACATCGCATCCGTCTTATCATCCAACATCTTTGTCTTGTTCCCTCCGGATGTTTCCAGCCAGACAGATTGCACTGTCACCTCACCGCTTTCATAATCACGGTATTTTTTGATTAACTTAAGACAATCGTTCCCCTCCTCTTCTTTACTCAAATCAGATTCCATTCTGACACCCGGCCTCATTCGCATTTCATATTCAGCCACCACACGGCCCGGGGCCCCTTCCGCAACCGCTCGTCCTTTGTCGAGGAATATAGCCCTGTCACAACTGGCCTCTATTGTCTGCATATTGTGACTCACCAGAATAAATGCTACCCCGGCTTCCCGTACCTTGCGGAGATGTTCAACACACTTCCTCTGAAACCTGGCGTCGCCGACAGCCAGAACCTCATCCACCACCAGAATGTCAGGATTAATATGAGCGGCAATCGCGAAACCAAGCCGCACACGCATACCCGAAGAATACGTCGTTACAGGCGCGTCAAGAAAATCTCCTATATCCGCAAAATCAATTATATCCTGAAGTTTTTCATCAACTTCATCATGCCTCATACCCAGTATCGCGCCGTTAAGATAAATGTTTTCACGCCCTGTCATGTGAGGATGAAAACCCGCCCCAAGCGCGATCAGACCCACCATTCTCCCCCGACGCGCTATATACCCCTGGTCAGGCGGAAATATCCCGCTGATCAAACGCAGTAATGTCGTCTTGCCAGACCCATTGGGACCTATCACGCCCAACGCCTCGCCCCGGCGCAAATCAAAACTAATGTTGTCCACAGCCATAAATTCCTGAGGCCGTAATGATTTCCGTTCCGGACATATACCCGCGAAACTGAGAGCCAAATCACGAATGCCGTACGCCATACTGCGCAGCAAACTGCGACAGAACACTTTGCTGACGCCTCGCACGGAAAGCACAACGTCATCAGGTAAATCAAACTGCTTTTTCACGCTTCCATGAAACATCAACGTTAGACCATCCTCTCTATTAATTTCGGCTCACTAATAAAAAACAAACGCCAGGAAATGAAGAACACCACTATCGACAGAAATGCGCAAATGAAGTAACCAGCCGGTTCATACAGCCGCCCGTAAACAATTATATCCCTGCAGGAACACACCAGATAAGTCAACGGATTCCAATAAATGATTTTCTGCAGAAGAACCGGCATAGCGGCTATTTGGTTCTTGTCGTAAATCACCGGCACAGCATACATCAATAAACCCATAATAATACCTATACCACGTCCGACATCAACAGCCACTATACTGATCATGGAAGCCATCAAGCCTAACGCTGCCGCCAGAAGCAGTAACGGCAGAGCTACAAAAGGAAAAACCAGAATCCATACACTGGGAACCACACCAAAAAGCAAAAGGAAAACAATGTTGACAATAAATGTGATGCTGAAGTCAGCAAGCTGGTTGGCCACCTGCTTCACCAAAAGAGTCTCATGCGGAAAATTTATTTGCATCATCAACTCCTGTCCGGAAGACAGAGTCTGCCGGGCCGCGTTGAAAAAACCCATGAATAATCCCCACATAGACGTTCCGACAAGCACGTAAGCCGGATACGGAATACCGACATCTCCCGTTATCAGCAAACCTGCCTTTTGCAGAAAAACCCATGAAATCATGCCCATAATGGGCATTATGAACAGCCACGTGAAACCAAGAAAAGATTTTCTATACCCGGCCAGCAGATCCCTCTTGAACAACTGCCAGATCAAATTCCTTGATTCGTAAACATTGCCGGACATTACACGCAGACACGCAATGAATCCAAGTCTGTGCCTGTAATAAGGCTCATAAACAATTACTTGCGCTTTCACACTGCCTTTCTCTGCGCTCATACGCGACCACCTCTCATTTGAAACTCATTCCATCATTTCACAAAAATCTTCACCAGAGCGCTTTCCCAAAGTTTCTGCGCGCGATTATGAAACCGCCGCAAATGTTCTATGCGCTCCCTTACAAAACTATCTTCATCTTTCATCTCCGGCAAACCAGCTTCCACTTCTTCAAGAAAAGATTTATAAGACGCCATTTTCTTTCCCGCCACATCGAGAATAACTTTTTTGAGAATTTTGCCGAGCCAATCATTTGCCTGATAATAATCCTTGCGGTCCCCCTTGATCCATATTTTCTTAACAGCACCCCATTGCTCCAACTGCCTTACACCTGTGCTGGCGCTCCCCTTGCTGATCCCCAGCGCCTCCTGCATCTCGGCAAGATTCTTCGGTTCAGGACTGAAATACAGATACGCGAAAAGCTGACCCAATACCCGCCCCACACCCAAAGACTGACTGGTATTCCCGGCATCCTCTATAAACCTCCGGACCATGCCATTCATCTCCATTGACTTGCTCTGTTTCATAGAAATATTTTACAAACAACCTCTATTCACAATTTGCCTTACACGCCACGCCATACAGCTGTATGTTCAATATATATTGAACATAACAAAACACATACTCCCTATCAATGAAAAACACTTTTTGTTTGCCATGACTATTCAGGCAGTCGGAATAATTTGACAATAGACATCCAATAGCTTGCCAATCTCTTCTAACATGTTCTGCCTTCCGGGTAATTACGTTTTAATTATAAAACCAATCGCTATCTGCATGCCGATGGATTCCAACTGTCAAATGACATTATTGTTTCTTGCGGAAAAGCCAGGGGTGCCCATCTCTTTCCGAAACAAGCTCAAAAGTTTCATTAAAGTAGTGTCTGTATTCTAAAGACTTTCCTATTGCCAAGGATTCTTGAAGATGATCACCGCCAGCCTCTCGTTCAAAACTGTTACCCATTGAACAGAAAAATAATCCTTTCGACACTAGGGAGGCACTGATTACACGAAGGTACAGAAGCGGATCCCTGACATGCTCAAGAACCTCTGTCGCAAGCACCATATCGTAAGCATCCCGTGGCAAACAGGGCGGTTGTTCTGTGTTTGAAACCGCAATCACTTCATGACGAATTTTCCTATGATCAAATCTCCATTTGGCAAAGTCCAGCCTTCTAGTCTGCAAATCGCAAATCGTAACATTGCAACCCATTAATCCAAGCATCAAACCCATATCACTTACCCCGCAACCGTAATCCAAAACTCTCGTACATTTAAGATCTGGAAACACATGCCGGATATCAGACAGAAATGGAACCAACCATTCCCCGCGGTGCATCGACAACATAAGTAACGTCGAATAATGAAAAACTGTCCGGGCATAAGCATCAAAGAGCTTTCCGGGAGAGGTCTCTCCTTCAAATTTCCTCATCAAAGTATTATGCAATCTTTTTGAAAATGGCCACCCATTTGCCAGAAAAAATGCAATCAATCTGCAAGTATTTAATCCAAAAAACGTTTTAAGCTCATAAAATCTGTCCCCGTAGAGACTTCCAGATGATAATTTAATGGCAGATAATGCTGCTTGTTCTACTGGCCCAAGACCAAGCGTGGCATCAGAAAACCGCCTGCGAACAAACAACACCAAAGGTAAAGAGAAGAAATTACCCATAGCCGTAATCATCAAGAACCATTTAATTGATTTATTACATTCCGATACATTGTTATCGTCTTTAGAATCATGTCTTCTTTCTGAAACGACGTTCCCGCCTTTTCCCTCGCAGCTTTACCCATATCAAAACATAGCTTTGGATCGTTTCTAAGTCTCTTGATTGCATCAGCCAGAGCCGCGCTATCCGCAACAGGAACAACCAACCCAGTCACACCATTTTCGTTCAGTTCCGGAAATGGACCAAAATCGGACGTAATTACCGGCAAACCTGAAGCCATTGACTCTGCCAAAGCGGCACAAAATGACTCATGACTTACAGAAACCATGACAAAACAATGCGCTGATTGCAGATAACTCTCGGGATTCTCAACATGGCCTTTTAAAACAACTCTATCTTGAAGACCAAGTTCACTTATTCTGCTTATCAGCTCTTGCCATTCCTCTCCTTCGCCAAAGATATCAAGCGTAACTGCCGAATCATCAATCAGACTCATGGCCTTTATTAGATACTTATAACCTTTCATCGGGTGTAAGCGGCCAACACTTATCAACCTGAATGGCCCTTGAACACGCCATGTAGTTATTTCCCGATTAAAATCAAACTTTTTTATATCTATACCATTCCAAATGAACGAAAACTTCTCTCTTGAAGCTCCAGTTGTGGCAATCCATGCCTCCATCGCAGCCCGCGACAAACTACAGATATGATTAAAGGACCTACTTAAATACTTGATAAGAAGGCGTCGAAACCAGTATTTGTCAACTGTCGGCATGATCTCGTAAAAGCCAACACAAGGTATTCGACAAAGCAGGCATGCAATTCCGGCAACTTCATATCCGTGGATATTTATATGCATTATATCCACTGGATATTGACGAAAAAGCGCAACAAGCAGAACCACCTCCTTTAGATTACCAGCTAGCAACTTCAACCATACAGGCAGAATCCCAAGTAACACTCTTTTAAAATCCAATTTATTTTGTGCTGCACCACTAGGTTTCTGCCCCATAACTCCTGCTGATCTCGGTAATGTTTTCCAGGAAACACATTGCAATCCCATTTCCTCAAGCTCCCAAAACAACCTCGATCCTCTGACGCCAAACAGAATGACATTATTACCAGCCTTCCTCATGCTAATAATAAGGTCTCTTAACTGAATCTCAGAACCGCCCCAACCTTCTATAGATGTAAAGTAACCAATCTTCATGACTTCTTGTAGCGCAAAAATGATAAGAAATAGCTTTCTGGGCGACACGAGCACACGCCCATTGTGAGCCAGCTAAACAACGCTTTCACGCAAGGAAGATTGCCTGAACAGAGCGGATATGTCAAGCACAGCACTGATTTGCCTAATAAAACATGCCACCCATAGAATGAGGACGCCAGGGCCTCCTCTCCAACCACCTTCGGTGTATTTTTCTATTGAGTCAACTCGCTACACAATAGATAAAGTTAAAAATGCTCACCTAAAAATCAATTTTTATCAAAAGATTACTGACAAGAATCACCGATATGTGCCAGAATGCCATCCAATAACATTCTGAAATATCTTTTTGTTAAGAGGAAATAATGTCGACAAAAAAATTTCCCAGTCACCTGAAAAAGAAATTATCCCTTCTGACCATATCCATCATTATATGCCTTTTTTTCCTGGAATTAGCTCTGCGATACATTTCCCCGCCACAACTTTTTAACGTAGGATCATCTCAAACCGAAAACGCGCGGCTGTACGGCTGGGCGCCAACACCCAATGAACGGGTTCAGTTTGTCAACCCGGATACAGGACAAACTGAGTTTTTCCACATAAACTCAAAAGGATGGAAAGACGTAGAACACTCATACAATAAGCCGGAAGGCATCTTTAGAATACTTTTCCTCGGTGATTCCAATACCTTCGGCCTTATCCCTCTCGAACAGTTATACACGCGACTGACGGAAAAAATTCTCCACGCCAACGGCTATAACAATACGGAGGTGATCAGTATCGGAGTCGGCGGATGGGGAACAGATCAAATACTGGAAGCCCTCTCATGCGAAGGCGTGAAATACAACGCCGACCTGATCATCTACCAATTCTGCGGTAACGATATAGCTGAAAATATGAGCCCTATTGAGGCAAATCTCAACTATAACATCTTCCGGGCAAAACCTTTTACATATAGAATCAAAGACAACAAACCTGTAAAACTTAAAGTAGTACCGAAAGAATGGTCCTCCCCGTTTTTTTTAAGCGTCAAAAGATTCATGCTGCGTAGCGCGCTGATCTGGAACCTTAATAAATTAAAGAACATTTCCCTGCCGGCCACCGCACACAATACTCCCGTACAAACCAGTCGGGACATCAACATTATAACTAACGAAAATGGTGAAATAATATGCCTGCAATATGAAAAAACAAAAACAAATCACTGGTGGGACGCCAGGCCACAAACATATTCCGAGACATCATTTACCGATCTTTTCCCCGGCACAGACCCCGGATACCTGCAGTACGCATGGCACCTTCAGGAACTTTTGATCCTTGAAATGAAATCCTTGTCCGAACATGCCGGAGCAACTTTTATAATCTTTTCAGAGGAATCTGACCAAGGAAAAAGAGCCTGGTCCCTGCGCTGGAACCGTTTCCAATCAGACGGCCAAACGGATTATATTTTTGAAAACGGAATTAAACACGTTATTGACTGGACGCGTCCTCTGCAGAAAATGCGAGTTATCTGCGACCAGCACAATATCCCGCTGATTGAACCTGTAAGAACATACGAACGCTATGAATATGATCCGCACGCTAATGCTGCCGGCAACATGGCAATGGCCCAGGATATTGTTGATTTTTTAATAACGAATAATTTCCTCCCCCCTCGCCTGCCCGGAAAATACAATTTTTAGACAGGATACATATTAACCACGGAGTTCACAGAGGCACAGAGAATACAGGATGCCCGAGGTTACATCAAATCCAATATTGCTTCGCAATCCCGGATTTGATGCAACGTTGTTGTCATGGAGCAAACCTCCGAGAAAACTCTTCTCCTCCAACATGCAAAGTATTGATTTAATTGTGAAATACTCGTTCCGCAATTAAATCAACTCTCTTCTCTGTATTGCTCTGTGCCTCCGTGTACTCCGTGGTAAATATCTTTCTTTCTCCTCCTCCCCTTGTCCCGGCGTAGTTCGCTATTGCGATCGAAGCCGGATCCCCATCAGGAACACTGTTCAGGAAATCTGAAAGAAACTATTGTTTATCCAGATTTCTTGAACTATCCCGTGTGAATCTCTGTTAATCCAGTTATCCTGTCAAAAACTCTCTCTCTTCCCCATCCTGCCTGCCTCGCCGAAGCTTTCTTGCGAAGGCGGGTCAAAAAACTCTCTCTTCGCGCCAACGTTGAAGTTCACACAACATGAAATCATGAACAGAAACAACTGTTTTCTCCGCATCTTCCTCTTTTTCACCGGCGCGCAAAGTTTCTGAAGCTGTTACAAGAGTTAAAAGCTCATCACTTGCCCATGCCGGCTGTTTAAGACGGAGAAAAACCGCCGGATCACAACGGGAGTTGCTCCATTTCGTCCGTAATAACTTCTGAAAATTGATCAAAGGATGCCGGAAGCTTTTCCATGTAAAACCCTGCGGCAGCCATCCGGGATCATCGGGAACCCCTACCCGGGGAAACGCCATTGATCGCACATCAATGTCAGTCGCCAGAAAATCCCCCGCCCTTAATATGCTCGTTACCCAAATGGCAACATCCCCCGCATCTGATTTCAATCGCCATACCTGCCGCCATCCTTTTTTTCCCGAATTCACCCCAGCCTCCACGCCACCCCCCGTCAGCGTTCCTATCAAATCCACCTGATATCCTTTTATCCTCATACAGTCCCGCATGTTATAGCCATGCACCAGTCGCGTCATAACCGATCCTGCCTCCCTGTTTTTTTCATTATGCGGCCTGATTGAATACACCAGAATATTAGGCTCTATAGGATCGTCAGGAACTTTAAGCGGCTTTATAAAAAAGGAACTCGATGCCGGCGCAAACCCCTTGAAATCATCCGCCGTTATAAGAAAAGGCCTGAAAGGACTCCTGCTCCTGCTTGACATTATCTCCCAGAAGGCGACCAGCAGCACGCAAAACACCAGAACAACCGGAACTATCCGCTCTTTTGAAATTTTCATTCCCATATTCAACCATGCATCAACCCATCCATGCCCTATTTAACAATATGATGGATACATAAATATAAACCATGCTGAACACCACAGCCATAGTTACCAAATAAAAATCCTTCCGCATATTCATCAACGGCGGGCGCTCCGGCATAAACTGATCCGCCAGAGATGACAGCGAACCCAGTATTCCGAAAAGAAACAACATGGGATATACAAATGCCCGGGAAAGAAAATATGCCGAGGCGCAATATCCCATCATTGCCGCGATACTCAATCCGGCAAATTGCCTGAGCCACCGCGCTTCCGCAATACGATGATCCAGCAAAACAGTCCTCGTCCGCCACGCACCCATAACGCACAAAACAATCAGACCAAACCAGAACCAATAACCAAACAACCCCAGTTCAGTGTAACACAACACGAAAGCATTATGCGCCGCGCGGTCACCGCTGATATATTCACCAAACATACCATAGCCAACTCCAAACACGGGAGTTGTTTTAAAAACACGGTTAGCCTCCCCCCAGAATGCCACACGGTCATGAGCAGAATCATCAAGAAAAGTTGCCGCCAAAGGACACATCACCAGCGCGCCAATGACCATAACTGTAAGCATGAAAGGCAGCCAGCGGGCTGGCAGAATCAATACAATCATTACCGCACTAACTGTTATAAGAGCAACTATACCGCCACGTGAATGGGTTGTAAAAACACCTTCCACAAGAAGCCACGTCAGCGCGCATCCAGCAAGAAAAGATAACATAGTCCGACGCTTAAACAGAGCAAAACAAAATGGTATTGATGTGGCAAACATTTGAGCCAAATCATTGGGATCTTCAAATATCCCGAAAAAAACGCTTCTTGTATATATCTCCTGATTTGCGCCCCAGACATATATCGGCTGAAGTCCTCCAAAACCAAATCCCTGCCGGTCCTGCAATAACGCGTGCACAGCCATTGTAACCGCCATTAAAACAAACAGCCATGCCACCTTGCGCAAACGCGAGGGATTATCCAGAACACACAGAAGCAGAATAGTGAAAAAAGATATCTTCGAAACCGGTGCTATTGTATTCAGCAGTCCGGCAAAATATGTATGAGCAATATGTGAAATCAACGCCGCGGCCCATAATCCGATTACCATGTAGATATACATGGGTTCTTTCGGCATCTTTAGACGCCCCTGATCCATTTCCATTAAAAAAGAAAGGACTGCCATGACAATAATCACATCAAGAATTCCCCACCCGTACAAAAACGGAAGGAGCCACTCCTGAGGACGCCAAAACACAAGAAACATAAAAAGATAAGTCAAGAAAAAGGTCATCCGTCACACACCGTATCTATTTAGCTATCCAAAGAAAACATTTTTAAACATTAAGACCCTTGAGTACTCAAGGGTCTGATTCCTTCTGCAAATGGCTTGATTCCTGCCATACACCATCCGGACACAGCAACGATCACATCTCTCTTTCTTTTCCCTGAACCATGATTCTCAAGGTACTCAGAATAATCTGCAGATCCAAACTCAAAGAAAGATGAGTCATATAATAAAGATCATACTCCAGCTTGCGGGCAACCTCTTCTATACTGCCGGCATAAGGATATCTTATCTGAGCCCAGCCAGTCAGGCCCGGCATTATATTTTTTCTTTCTTCAAAAAACGGTATTTTCTTCTCTAGCTCACGCACTATCTCCGGGCGCTCGGGGCGTGGCCCGACAATGCTCATATCACCTTTCATAACATTAAAAAACTGAGGAATCTCATCCAGCCGGAATCTCCTCAAAACCTTCCCTGTACGGGTTATACGGTTGTCTCCGTCTCTGGCCCATACCGGACCGGTTCCCTCCTCGGCGTTAGGCTGCATGGTGCGGAATTTGTATATCCGGAATATCCTGCCAAATTGCCCGGTCCGCCATTGTTTATAAAAAACCGGGTCATGCGGAGCGCTAATTTTGAGAACAACCGCCACCAGCGCGATAACAGGCAGAAAAACAATACAGGCAATAAACGAAACAACCATATCAGCCGCACGCTTGAAACGTTTTATCATGGGCAATCTCGAGTTTATGTTGGCCTGCACAAGATATTCTTCATTCACCATGTCCAGCGGTGTTCTGCCGGTATAAATCTCCACCGCGCTTATCGCAGGAAGAACTTCCACTCCGGCAAAATACATCCTCTTCAATTGCGGATAAAATTCCCGCGCGTCACTCGCCTGCTCCAGCCCTATTATGATCAGATTAACACCGAGATTACTGATGATAGCTTCTATGTCAGGAGATGTTCCATCAACCACAACGACCCCGCTGATACAACCTTCACGGGCATCCGCAGACGCTTTTTTGCCGTCAATATTTATAAAGGCAACCACCTTGTGCGCCGGAAGAACAAATTCACTTTCAACTATACTGCGAAGCATTCTCGCGCGCCGGCCCGTCCCAATAATAGCCGTCCTGCAAACAAAAACATTACTTTGAAAAAGCTTTCTGTACACAAGCAGTTTCAAGAACAGCGACATAATACTGTAAAAAGTTATCGTGTATAAAAGCACACCGCGGCCGATAACAAACGCCAGCCAGGCATATGAAGTTATACTGACAATGAGAAGCGCGAATATCAGAGAAAACAGCCATGTAACAACAAGATTGAAACGGGAAAAAGTGTATTGCATGAGGTAACTTCCGGCAAGATAGTTGGCGAATATAACACCCGCATACAACAACAGCCATCCTTCAAGATGACCATAAACGTACAATCCTAAATCACCGGGATCAAAACGGGAATAAATCCCCATCGCACTGCCTATAAGCAGACACATCAGGTCTATTACGGCTAGCCAGCCTGTTCTAACACGAACATTTGAACGAATAATCGCCATAATGTCTTAACCAAAAGTTCCTCTTTCAGACTACATCGGCAGGAAGGTGCGCCTTAACCACTTCACCACGTTGCGCCTGAAATCAGACCACGTCTGACGCCGCATCGCCTTCTGCTTGTGCAACACTCCGGTCTTCTCACCATAATAATTATAACCATACGCATAAGCATTACTGTAATACGCATAGTTTGGATACTGATAGGTATAATAAAGACTGCTTATCTTGTGCATCTCTATGCTGTTCATTATCAATCCCAGCACCCTGGCATCCTTCAGCATGGCCAGTGAATACCGGATCAATGGTTTCGGCGTGCGATTCACACGCGCAACATACACAACAACCCCGAATCCCTGATTGGCGGCTATTACCGTGTCCGTCACGCGCAAAACAGGCGAAGTATCCATCAATATGTAATCATAATCATCCTGCACCTTGCCTATTATCGTTTTTAAACTGACCGACTGAAGCAATTCAGCGGCATTTTCACCGGAACGCCCCGATGCTATAAATGAAAGATTTTCAATCCTCGTTGTCTTTATTACATTATGTATCTGCTCGCCGCCCAGCATGACGTCAAACAAACCCGGCTCCTTCTCCACGCCAAGAGATCTGTGCAATCTGCCGCGCCGTAAATCCAGGTCTATAAGCAGTACCTTCTTGTTCATTTGCGCTACCATTATGGCAAGATTCAGCACCGTCAGAGTCTTCCCTTCCCTGGAATCAGCGCTGGTCACCAAAATCACCTTCTCATTTATTTTATCCAGCGCCGCCAGCATGCTCGTGCGCAAAGCCCGGTAAGCCTCCACAGCTCCGGAAGAATGTTCTTCCGTCACAATCGGACGTATCATGCTCTCAAGTCCGCCATGTACCCAGTATGGAATACCGCCAAGAAAAGGCACCCCCAACTCCCTCTCCACATCTCTTATCGATTGAACTTTATTATCCAGCACATGCAGAAGAACGGCCAGCCCGAACCCTAAACCAAGCCCCAAAACTATCGACATCATAAGCACTCTCGAAGGATCGGGCCACACCGGCTTGGAACTCACTGCCGGATTTGTATAACTGAAACGTTCCGCCTTCAACTGCTCTGACACGCGCATGTCATGAAGTCTTGAATAAAGCGTGTTGTAATTACTCTCGTAACGGTTTACTGTGTTTTGAAGACGCTTGTATTCCGCCTGCCTCTGCCGCGCCAGATAATTCTTCGCCTGCCATTTGTATTCCGCAGATTCAATAGCTTTCAACTCCAGACTAAGCGCCTTATGCCTGTCTTTCAATTTGGCCAATTGAACTTCAGTCTTTAATTTCAACTGCTGTTCAATAGCTTTTATTTTACCCGCAACCTCCTGAACCCGGGGATGTTCAGGCTTGAACTTTGCAAGCAATTCATCCCGTTCCTGTTGTAATTGTATATACTTAACCCTGTCACCTTCCGAACTCCATGAATCATCAGATTCCTTCTCAACCGCTACATCCTGATCCACAAAATCAGGTATCATCGGCTTGTCTTCCTCGGAATCTTTCCCTTTGCTCGCTTTTCTGCCAGTTTCTTCAGCTTCCTCATCTGTCTCATCAGCTTCAACATCGCCGGTTTCCTGCGTCAAACGGGCAACATCTCTCACCACTTCAGCGTTTTCCTCTTTTAATACAGGATTCAATTCCTCAAGCATCATTAATTCCGTGGTCAACTGCCTGCGGCGCGCGACAAGCCCCGCTATGTACGAGGCTTCCGATGACGCGCGAAGCGCCACCCTCGTGACATCATGCAGTCTCTGATACTCAACAATGTCGTCTTCAGCGGCGGATATATTGTCAGACAGCCGGTCTAATTCATCTTCAAGCATCTTCGTTGCTTCTTCCATGGACCTGCGTTGCAGACTCTCCCATAAAACCTTATGCTCCTCCAGCATGGTCGTAATATATGCAACCCCGTATTCAGGATCACGTGTATGCACGCTTACATCCACCGCCGACCCTCCGCGCGCCGCCGTGGAAACCTTCAAAGTCATTTTACGCCTGCTGCCAAACTTCTTACCCCATTTATCAAACAAACGGTCAATCACCTGATCCGCAAGCTTTCTGTCTTGAAGCATGGCTATATGCCTGTATGACGAAGTCCATTGCGCGCCAGCAGTGGAAACCGTGAGCAAACTCTCTCTGTATGTAGACAATCTGGAACTGCTTACATATTCCTTGGGATAAAGTTCAACGTAAAGAACACCTGCCAGCAAACAGTAAAGAAAGCTGATGACTATGATCTGCCAGCGAAAGACAATCATGCCTATATATATACGAAAATCTGTACTATGTTCTTCTTTGTCACCCGTAAAACTCATAACTAATAACCTCCAGCCGGTAACCTCCAGCGCGCCATACAATCAAGAAAAACAATCCGTTAAAATAAGCTTATCTTGCGGGCAGGAACAACTATCCTGTCTCCACTCTTCAACGGAATATCATTATCAGGATTACCCTCCTCCAGAATATCCTTCACATTCACCGTAAATTCCTCTTCATTCCCCTCTTTGTCACGCCTGAAAATCTTCAGCGCCTTCTTATTGGCATACGGCGGCAAACCACCCATCTTGAACATAAGATGCATTACCGTAAAAGGCTCCGAATCCGTGAATTGATACATGCCCGGCTTCCGGACTTCGCCCAGAACTATCACCTCCCGGCTTCCCTCTCCCGCACCTTGACCCGGCGTGGACGAAAAAACATACGCAACATCATTGTTTTTAAGCTGTATATCAGGAACAGACGGAGAACCATCCTCCTTCACAAGCAAATATTCCTCTCCCTCCAATGCGGGAGCCACCGCAGACAGAAGGCCGCCTCTCACAATTTTAACCTTCGCATTCTTCACCGACGCCTTTAAACCGCCGGCACGCAAAAGCGCATCATTCAGCGAAATAGTGTCTCCCGCCCCAACCCTTATCAAACCCGGATTATTAACCGCGCCCGCAACCCGCACATTGTCGTATGACGCCCTCAATATCCTGACAGTCACATGCGCCGTGCGAAAATCTCTGAGCTTCAAGATTTCCTCTATCTTGCCTTCCGCCTCCTTTTCTGTCTTATTGAACAGAATAACAGGCCCGATATAACCCAATTGCACCGCCCCTATTTCATTCACCGGATAACTACCGTCAAGCGCCGGGTCCTCCTTGACAGTTATCTGCAGAAGACAGTCTGTCTGTATTGTCAAATCACTGCCATCACCCTGCTTCATCTCAACAACACCGGCAGACGGCGGCAAGTCCGGCAACCCGGCGTCAGGCTGTTCAGGCGCATCCACACCACCGGGCGCCTGCGACTCAACCTGGTCCTCATCTACAGGATGAAATCCCCTCTGAAATTGATATAATTTGTATTCACGGCGAAAAGCGCAACCGCAAATACAACCAGCAAATGCCAACATTAATACCAATATTACAAACTTCTTCATTTCAGCATCCTGATAAAAAACCCTTCCGCCAACCGGCCCATGTCAAAACACCACGGCAAAAACTTACGCAATATGCAGATTAAAACTGATGACTGTAAAGCAAATTAGCGCTGAAAACATCCCGCTGATACTCCAATTCCGGTATATCGCTTATGCGATCTATCCTCTGAACGGATGTATTAAATTTAATACTCTTCGTAATCGCAAACGCCGTTCCTATGCTTGAAACCCACGTGCTATAGTCATTCTGACTCGCCAGCTGGTCAAAATCATCCATCCATCCGGCACCGCCGCCAGCCTGCTCAACCTCGTTTTCACGAATTGAATACGTAGAGGAAACTAATATATCCACATACTGAATAAGCGGATATTTTATTTTTGCACCACTCACCCAGTCGCGATACGCATTGTCATCCGCCCTGCTTGGCTCAACCAGACTTAACTTGGAAAAAACAGACGCCGCCGCTGCCAGCCCCTTCCACCCAAGATCATACCCGTATGACTTGTAAGTCTCAAACGCTGAATTAAATCCACCGCGCAACCCCTGATTGTAACTTATTAACTGCGTGGTCTCTTCGTTCATCCTTGTCTTTAATGCCGCCGAACCCGACAACGCCGCCTTATCAGTGTCACCCTCATAAACACTTTCTTCCCCCTCTCCATTCACCGTTCTCTGCGAAGTATTATAATCATAAGCATACCCGACCGATGTTCCTATGCTCAATAATAGTGAAGACGCTTCCGTAATGGTAAAACCTGCTTCCTGCTCTGCCGCTTTGCCAAGCCCGGCCGAACCATAAAGCGAATAATCCTGTATCGTAATATCTGGCTTCGCCGGATCACTATAATCCACCTGCCTCGATGAACCTTTTACCCCTCCAACCAATCCCGGAAACAACTCTCTTTCCAGCGCCCCGCTTTCATTATAAGCAATATGCTCCTGATCCTGAAATGTATCCCCGCGAGGCCGCATATCTTCCCTGCTGGCAGATATGGCCATGTTCATGTCTTTCATCAGCCTCCAATCCATATCAACCCCGGCAACATTCTTTAAATATTCAAACATCGTGCCGCCTTGCTCATCATTAAGACCACGGGTATCTACATAATCCGTTTTGTATACAATGTTGTCATACCAGAAAGTCTTAATAAACGGCGTCAACTCCAATTCGGATGACAGATTTCCAAAAATACCTTCCTCCGCAAAATACACATTGAACTCATCCTCCTGCGTCTCCATAGGATAACGCCTGTAATTTGCCGATATGGATGCGTCTAAATCACTCTTCTCTGTAATAAGAAGATAATTTCTGAAAACAAGCGTGCTCTCCAGCGGCCATTCCTCACCTTCTTTCTTGATGACACCCCTCTCGTTTTCATATAGAAAATCAGTGCCCGCCCCGGTACTGCGGGTATATCTGTACCCGGCGGACTGCGAGAAACTTACCAGCGAATAAAAAGGACCTATACGCAAAGTCGGATATTCGGGAACCACAACCTCGCGATGATTGGAAAACCTCAATTGCTGACCGGAGGCCACAGGAACCATCACCATCAACCCGGTAATAAAAAGTAAAACTACACGGCTCCAATTGAGCTTTTCGCTGTGTCGCGCATATACCGTCATATTTAACCTCAACATTATTCCACTCTTCTTTCGCTGGACCGTTTCCAGCGTTAATCATCTGACCGCAGGAATACCCTCAACTTCGTGCGCGCCTGACCAAAATCATCCATTGCCCTGAAGAAAGAATACCTCTTTAACAGGGTTTCCCAAAGCATTTTCTGCTCCTGCACGTCCAATTCCATCACCTCCGGGGAGCGTATCGCCAACCCATACCCGCTAAAAGCCGCCACCGGAGCCTCGCATGTACCCAGTAATAACAGCATTTTTTCACGGTTTAACACATGACAACGCTCCGCTTTGGCATTATCCCAGTCAGGAAAATAACTGAACGGCCCAAGCTCAAGCCCCGCCGGCAATGTTAACCCGGACTCAATCGCCAGATAGGTGTCTTGCGTCAAAAGCATCCCGCCCGGCTTGGAAACTTCATTCAAAAGCCGGCCCGCCTTCTGCAGTTTAACCAGCGGAGGCTCACCGTTAACTCGCGGCCAGATCCGGTCAATGTCCCGCACTATCCAGCTGTGCGCCAGCGGAGATGAAACAGCTGATCCCATTGATAACACAAATACAACTGTCGCCAGCATCATGAGCTGTTCTTTTTTCTTCATCATACCGGCCGCCAGCACAGACACCCCAACCGCGAACAGCGGATATATCATAACCTGATATTCGTCATAAGGAAATGGCGCGGCAAGATGAACCAGAGCAACTATACCCGCCGCCAGCCACAACATCAGAATCAAGCCGCCGAAGACACGACTTCCCCGCCCCGCTTTTTTCTCATCCCCCTGCCAGCCCAACACCTTGATCGTCAGCACACACACAAGAACCGCAAATGCCGTAAAATAAGATCCTATCAGCCTGGCCACCGATCCAGCCTTGAACATGATTGCCTGCATATTGTTTTCGCATGTCCGCCCGGCATGATATTCCACAAGACCAAACCAGACGGCGCCAAATGATTTTACCACAAAAGGCCAGAACACCGCACAGCATGTTATCACCGCGCCAAGCCCGAACCAGACCCACGCCCGCACCACACCATCCTGCTTTAACCTGCGCTCCTTTATACGCATCACCAGCAAACACAGAAAAACAACCGGCAACACGGCGCCTGCCGACACTCGTGTGCAAGCCGCCAACCCCATAAGAACACCTGCAAGAAAAGCATAACCTCCCGCAAACCGCGCACGACGACAAGACACACTCCCCTGACAGGCGGAACATAACGCAAGAAAACCAAGCACCAACAACAGAGCCGTCAGAGAATATGTCTTAACTATAGCTGTAAAATAACATTGATAAACATTAACACCGGTCAGAAGAAACGCCGTCAGCCCGGCAACGGATTCTGCCGTCGATCCGGCCTCTTTCAACCGCATCAGCCGGCATCCAAGCAGTCCACAGCACAATGAACATATCAACCCCAGAATAGCGCTGAATATACGGCCGCCAGCCAGCCCCCACCGCTCCACCAGAGGTGTTCCCAGCGCGTAAACATAAGACATCACCGGCCCCTGCGTGCTCGCAAAATCAACAAAAGGCAGTTTGCCCTGCGAAACCAGCCGCGCGGAATACAAATACCAGCCCTCGTCCTGATTCAGCTCGCCAAGATAACCGGCCGCCAACATCAAAACCACAACCGCCGCCAGACCCAATGCCAGCAAGACGATCAGGTACAAGCTTGAACGGTCTTTCATATCGCAAGATTCTGCCATGAACCTCTTAAACCTCTTTTAATGATGCCTGTCTCTTCTATCTTCAGCAAAACAATCATCATGATCCCGGATGAACCAGCGGCAACCCTTGCTTGCACAACGGACATTTTTCCGGTTCATACGTTACCGGTTCATTCTTAAGAAGACTGTATGTCGGATATTTAAAACTCGCCGTACCACCGCTTCTGTCAACAAGGAAAACTATAGCCGCCACCCGGCCGCCGGCTTTTTCCACTATATCAATTGTCTCCTGAACACGGCCTCCGCGCGTCACAACATCCTCAGCCACCACAATACGCTCACCCGCGTTTATTCCAAAGCGTCGCATCACAAGCACATTGTCTTTCTTCTCGGCAAAAATCGACCTGACATTTAACGCCCGCGCCACTTCATGCCCCACAACAAGCCCGCCCATCGCCGGAGCTATAACACTGTCAACCTCCAACTTGCTCCCCATGCCTTCATGTAATTTATCTGTCAGCGCGTCGCATAACTTCCCGGCCAGACGGGGATAACACAACACTTTCGCGCACTGAAAGAAACGGTCGCTGTGCAGACCGGACCTAAGTTCAAAATGCCCCTCCAACAGCGCGCCTGTATCTCTGAATATCTTTAAAACATCTTCCTGTTTCATATTTGATTAATTTAACTCCAAACTCTGCCTTTCGGCAAACATTTCAAAAAACAATCTTCTACTTCTCAATCGATATCCCGCGCCTTATATATGTTGGAATATCCAGATCTTCACCGTTTTGAACAGTCGGCTCCACATCCTTGAACCTGCCTTTGCTCGATAATGTCAGCTCAAATCTCGTCTGCATCTGACCATGACGGGAACTCACCGCCGCTTTTTCATTAGCACCCGCATTTTCACCCGCAGACACAACCGGAAGCTAGATCG
>JBFZFB010000101.1:0-2976 GCA_041306605.1 Lentisphaerota bacterium
CAATAGACTGATAACTCTATTGATATTTAACAACCTGCTCTGATGTTCAGGAGCTGAACACTTCGGCATTCCGTGCCTGCTATGTATAAACATCCTTTTTTTCCATCAGGAACACTGTTCAAGAAATGTGGAAGAAACTATTGTTTATTCAGATTTCTTGAACCATCCTGTCTTTATCCTGTCTATATCCTGTAATCCTGTCAAAAACTCCCTCCTCCGTGTACTCCGTGGTAAATATCTTTCCTTCTCCTCCTCCGCCTGCCCGCATTACTGACGCTGCAAGCGCTGCAGGCGGGTCAAACTTCTTCTGCAAATAGCTTAATTCTCAAGACAAATTTTCAGTTCATTCAAAACGGCATCAACGGAAATATCTTTTATACACCTATAATCGCCATACCGGCAAACACCATTGCAATGATAACAATCCATTTCCACGCGGGCGACTCTGTTAATTGCTTCTTTTCCCCACGGATAATACCTGCCGTAATGATGACCGCCCGTTATCCCAACCGTTGGAATCCCCTGCGCGACCGCCATATGCAGCCCACAGCTTTCGTTTGACACTAGAACGCGGCAACGTCCTATGCAGGCCGCCAACTGCCGGAGTGACGTTTTGCCGCAAAGATCAACAACAACCCTGGATTTACCCGCATCCAAAGCAATCTCCATGGCCTGCGCCCGGTCCGGACCGGAACCGAAAACAACAACCGGCAATTGAGGATCCATTTTGGAAATCAATGACTTCCAATTTTCTGATGACCACCGCCGCCATGAATGAAATCCGCCGATAAACAAACCGACAGCTCTGTCCTTAGGCATAATACGCTCCGCGTATTCATAATCTTCCGGCGAAAGCCAGAATTCAGGATTCAGATCCGAAAATGCTATTCCAAACTTTTTCAGAAAGCCACCGATTCTTACAAACTCATTCCGCCATGCTTCTTCCCTTGTATTAACATAATAATCCGTGAACACCTTTTCCGGCAGGTTTTTTTCATTCTCAAGATTATTTACATTTAACTGAAATCCTCCGGATCCCCATTTTTCCGGAGCGTGAACATGCCTTACAATATCGAGACACTGCTCTGCAGGCGCGCTCACCGGACATATCACAAGATCATACGATGGATAGAGCAACAGTTGTTTTGCCCATTCTTTCTTTAATAATTCCTCAATCAGCCATGATCCTTTCCGGCCCCGTCTCCGCATCCACAACCACGGCGCAACCCGTTCAACGGACAATACGCGATCAACATGCGGGCACCGCTCAAACAGATTCATTGCCTGCGGCTGAACCATAAGGTCAATGAAAGCATCCGGCCAATGTTGACGGATCCATTTAAGGGCACCCGAAAACAAAATACAATCCCCTATGTTGTCATTTTTAAACAACAAGATATGCATTGTATTGTGTTTATGCCTCATCATTCTTTTCAAG
Source organism: Lentisphaerota bacterium (assembly GCA_041306605.1). Taxonomy (GTDB): domain Bacteria; phylum Verrucomicrobiota; class Kiritimatiellia; order UBA8416; family JAQBFJ01; genus JBFZFB01. The sequence goes on from JBFZFB010000101.1 coordinate 1,439, forward strand.
ACCCATTGTTTGAAAATTTTTTCACAACATTCTATGCGAACAATTCCAACCGCTTATTAATACACAAAAAAAACTGCCTCATCATTCGGACCAGCGAGACCAGAAGAAACAGCCATAGCAATACTTGAGACATAGTCCGGTCAACTCTCAAATCGATAAAACCATTTTCTGTTTCAAAATACCCTTATTTCAATGTGTTATAAACTCTTCTTAAATCAACGTTGGGACACTATTGATTTTCGACAATTATTTGCAACACATGCCTTATGCGTCAACTTCTCCAATCCGCCACATCCCTGCTATATATAATTTCTCACATTATCTAATTAAACCGTGCTTTGCCATATTACGCCATAACGCCCATAATCTCCCAAATACAGGTATACCCCGGACCAGCTTGCCATAAAAATGCGGATTGGTTAAACGAAGAACTATACGTTTCATTTTAGATGGCTTGGGCGGTAAAATCATAACCGCAAGCCGCCTGTCAGCCTCTTCATCAACAATCAAATCTGCGGGATGCTTCAATGGAAACTCCATTTTTTGCAAAGGAAGCTCGGCGCAAGGATGTTTTTTATTCTTTGTATGAAGCGCATCCTTACCAAATCCAATATTCGAAACAAGATTAACATCTGGTATAATGGAAAAACTGTTACGAATTCGCTGACAGAAAAGCCATTGAGCATCCCACGTATCAATAACACCATCAGCCACATCATTCCATAAACGTTCACAAAAAAAGGCAATCTCTCTATCGGGAAACATGTCATAATGACGTTTCAACGCCCTGATCTCGGGCCATAACAACATATCCGCATCAAAGTATTGCCAAGCACGACGCCATGTCGCCCACCCCCAAATTATAGTGAACCTAGACAAACGATAACTATACTTACTTGACCATACACCTTGAGCAGGGGCGCTACCAGCTATATGGCCAATACGCTCATCATCACGGTATCGATCCAACATAGCTTCACAGAAATCAAAGAAAGTTGGATGCGGCAAACAATCATCTTCCAATATAATTGCCTGCTCCACATTTTCAAAGGCCCAGTCTAGTCCGCTTGACACTCTTTTACGGCAACCAAGATTCGTGTCGGAATAATTTTTTAGTACATCGCAGTCCCAGTCAACATGTTCGACAATTTCACGCACCTGCCTGCATTTTTCCTCATCATTGCTATTGCGCGGGCCATCGGCAACCACCAGAAGTTTTTCAGGCCGCGCTTTAACTATTTCGGCAAAGACACGCGCCGTTAAATCAGGCCTGTTGAATACTAAAAAAACAACCGGTGTTTTCATGGTTTACACATTCTTCCTCGCTAAAGTTCTGTCAAACATTCTACCCCATCTTTCCCCATCATTAAGAAAATACAATTTTTAGACAAGATAACAGGATTTACGGGATAGAACAAGGGATTGGATCCGTTAAATATCAATAGACTGATAACTCTATTGATATTTAACAACCTGCTCTGATGTTCAGGAGCTGAACACTTCGGCATTCCGTGCCTGCTATGTATAAACATCCTTTT
>JBFZFB010000102.1:0-20097 GCA_041306605.1 Lentisphaerota bacterium
GCCGGGAAGTTCACAGCAGAGCGGTTTGGAGACGGGCCTGTTTATGTATGTGTGGGCCAGTCAGTGCGATTCAAGGCAGGCGGCAAGGTAAACACCGGGCAGACATATTGGCATCAGGAACCGCACGACTTTATCAACGTGTTCAATGTGGAAGCCCAGGATGGCTATCCGATACCACAGCATACAATGGATGGAGTGAATGGTTCGGTCGAGGGTTTGGGAGTATTCACGGGGCTAGAGCCGGGATACTGCCGGATAGCGTGCAATTGGACGAATGCAGCCTCCTGGCTGGATAAAAAGATAGATGTGTGCGTCCTGAAAGTGGAGTTGATTCCTGACTATGATCGAAGTGGCGTGATTGATGACGGCGACCGAACAAAGGCCGATGCCGGAGACAAGTTCTACTTCTGGGTCAATGATGACGATGACAGTGGATTTGAAGACGATACTGGGGCCGGAAAAATGGACGTTCCGGGAGCAGTTTCAGGCTGGTTGGAGTTTGATGGACATACACCTGATTACGATGACACGAAGGTTGACGGGGAGCGGGACTGGGTTGACTTCTTTCCTGTTCTTGTGGACCTCAAATCTACTCTCGATCTGATTGGGACGACGGGATTCAAGTATGTCTTGAAGCACACAGCCGGAGCGGTCAACGCTTACGTTCCCAATGACCTTGGCCCATCCGATGCCGCCAAACATCTGCGTGACTACACTTACGCACATGACCATGCGGATGCATCACTGCAAGCAATTTCTACTTCCGGTTACGAGTTACCTGCCGCATTCTTGACTGCCGTTCAGAGTAATGGAAAGGGTGTGATCTTGATGGAGGGGAAGGCCGTTTCGACTACCGGGAAACTGGTTCTGGAAGTTCAGAAATCGGATGGGTCTGTTATCTGTTCACGCGAACTTCCGTTGAGTTTGGACGGCGTCGAAAAGATGTTCTTGCACAAGAACCTGCGCGCGGTTGGCGGTGGCAGCGGCGGCGAAGCCGATCGGACCACCGCGCCGAATTACCCGGACTCGCTTTGCAACGGCAAGCAGTTCGTTTTCATTCACGGGTACAACGTGAACCGTGTACAGGCACGCGGTTGGGAGGCAGAGACTTTCAAGCGTATGTACTGGTCGCGTAACAATGCCCGGTTCCACGCCATTACTTGGCACGGCGATGAAAGTCAGTCATGGGCGTGGTACTGGCCGTGGTGGGGCTATGTCTGTCCCAACTACCACAACAACGTGGTGAACGCATGGAAAACAGCCCCGGAGGTAAAGAACTACCTTGCCAGGTTGAGCGGCAACGTCTATCTGGCTGCGCACAGTCTCGGAAACATGGTTGCATCCTGTGCCCTTATGATCGACGCCAGTGTCGTTACGAAATACTTCATGCTCGATGGCGCTATCGCGTCGGAGGCGTTCGATCTTTCGCAGTACAACGAGAACATGCTGCACAGTAACTGGATTCCTTATGAATCGCTAACCGATCTTTACGCTTCCGACTGGCATTCTATTTTCGGCTCTGGCGATCAACGGTCTGACCTGACCTGGCAAGGGCGGTTCAGCTCCATTGCTTCCAAATGCATCAACTTGTATTCGAGTGGCGACCAGGTTTTTGACGTTCATCCGAAGGCGACGGAACCGGACGTGTTCGAAGTTATGCCGCACGTCAAGAGCGGCCGCTATTCTTGGGCATTCCAAGAAAAACGTAAAGGTTCCAGTTACAAGCCGGGCGGAGATGCCTATACCTTCAGCAGTTATGCAGGCTGGAGTTTCAACGACCAGAATCCACCGGCAGGCTGGACATATCAAACTGGTACCGATCCTGACACCGGAGCGCCCATTTACTCGCTCTACACGCCGACGATGGCCGCCGGAATCACGACCAACGAACTGGTGACAAAGCCTTTCTTCGGCATGGGCGCCGGTGACTTCCGTAACAATCTCTTCACGACCAACGCCGCAACGGCGAACACTTGGCTCACGGAGCAGAACAGATGGCGCGTTATCGCTGGAACCATCCCCGCAATGAGTCTGGCGGCGGGAAGAACGAGTCTTGGTGCCGTTGCCGGTAACGTTGACATGAACACAGCGCTCAAACCGTCCTATTGGCCAGACCGGGACCCCGATCCCAATGTGGATGATTTCCGGTGGTTCCACAGCGACATTCGAAACATGGCTTATATCTACACCTACGAGGTGTTTGACGAAATGGTAACCGAAGGAGGACTTGAGTAATGAGACCCAAACGACTGCTTGCAGCGGCCGCTATTGCGTTCTTGGTATCCCAACTTGGAGCCTTCGCATTCCAACGCGGCGAAGCCGAATTGGTGTTTACCGTAAGAGATGAGGATGGAAGACCGGTCACTAATGCCACAGTAAGAGGAGGCGCATGGTGGCCTGAAAGAGAGACGGACAAGGAAGGCAAGATGCCGGGCAGGAGCTTCCGGGCCCTCACGGACACAAACGGATGTGCCAAAGTTGATGTGATCGTGTATTCTGATGTCAATGTCGCGGTAGAAAAAGACGAATACTATGTTTCGCGCGACACCTACGACTTCTACCTGTCAGAAGCACATAGGATGAAACTCGAGGGAGGCCGATGGTTGCCATGGCCTGCCATCAAGGCTGTCACTCTAAAGCGCATTCGGAATCCGATTCCGATGTATGCGAAACGGGTTAACGCTCCGGTTCCGATCTTGGATGTACCGGTCGGATACGACTTAGAGAAAGGCGATTGGGTTTCTCCGCATGGGAAAGGCGTTGTTTCGGATCTGGTTGTCACCGTCAGTGGACAGTACGTTGACAACGCCAATCGGGATATTCAAATGTCACTGGAGTTTCCATCTCCCAGTGCAGGGATCATAACGAATGTCGTTCCTACACACAACGAAGCGCCGATGGGAAGCACACTGGTTTCAGATCATGAAGCACCGTTTGACGGTTATCAGGCCTCTTACACCTACACCCAACGAATGCGCCCCAAACTGAGTGATCGTATCAACATGACACCCCGCTTCGGGCAGATTGCATATTTTCGCGTGCGAACCGAGGTTGATGACAAGGGCCAGGTGAAGAAGGCGTGGTTCGGCAAGATGTACGGGGATTTGTACTCTGCCTTTGACTTCGACAAACGCATCTGCATCATGTTCACCTACTACCTGAATCCCGACGGGACGCGGAATGTCGAGTTCGATCCGACACGGAATCTGCTAACCGGCTTAAAGTCGCTTGAGCAAGTTGACCGACCGTGATGTCTTAATTAATGAATGCATGACCCGAGGCCAGGAATATATTTGAATTCCTTTGCAGGCATTTGTAACATGGCAAGCATGAAATATTTCTCATTTAGCGCCTTATGGTAAGGGAAGAGATGATCCGATTTATTTATGTATTGGAGAATCAGCGCAATTTGAAGCGGTTGGGAAAATAGAGCCTAGTGCGGACTGCCGGGAGTATGTTGGTATATTGAATCAGTTCAAGGTGGAGAGCGTGGAAGGAGAAACCATGCCTGAGTATTATATGGACGGGACGACCACAGAAGAAGGGCTGGGTGTATTTACCGGTCTTTCGCCGGGACATGCTGTGGTGAGGTGTTATTATACAAACAATGTAGTATTACGGCCGGAAGAAATAGATGTGTATGTGGTGAAAGTGGACATTGCTATGGATGGAAATAGAGATGACAGTATCTCCTTCACCGACTCCGCAGACAGTAAATATCTCTTCTGGGTGAATGATGATATTGACGTGATTTCCGACGGAGAGGAAGACGACGCCGAGAGCGGAACCGCGAACTGTAACGACAACGTCATTACGTGTAAGCGCGACTTAGAGGACTTCACCCGACTTCACATCAAGGTGGATGACACCACGGCCAATCTGTCGGGAATCACCTACTGGCTGAAGATCGAGAACGGTTCCCCTTCCGCGAACATCTTTGCGGCCGTCAACGAGTCCATGGCCTACCTCCAGGACGGCTCAGTCGCTGATCAGCAGATTCAGAAAGTGAAATTGCTGACAGTGGACGGCACGGAGCGGCAACTTCCGAGTCAGTACATCAAGACCGGCAATCAGGTGTCGCCGTTTATCCTGGAAGGCAAGACCGAAGGGCGGGGCGATCTTACCTTCATCGTGAAGAAAGGCGAAAAAGAGGTTTGCAGGAAGGCTGTAAACCTTGATCTTAGACCGATAACAGAATTCTACGAGAAATACGTTGTTACCGTAAGCTCTGGAGATGATGTAAACACGACCTCCGGCGGTAACGCGAATTCAACAACTTATACTCCGGAAATGGACGAATACATCCTTCATGTTCACGGGTGGAACATGGCCGACTGGGAGAAGGACCGCTGGACAGAAACCGTGTTTAAACGCTTGTGGTGGCAAAGATACAAAGGCCATGTCGGAGGATTCCATTGGCCGACGTACACGGGTAATCTGACTTATGATGCAAGTGAAATCCGGGCATGGCGTTCAGCCCAAGCGCTACATAACCGGATTACGAGCCTTAACGCGAGCTATTCGGGGCAAGTCCGAGTCATTGCCCACAGTATGGGAAATGTCGTGATGGGTGAAACTCTTCGCTTGTTCTCCTCGTCCGTGGTTCACACGTACATTGCGGCTCAGGCCGCGATCCCTGCTCACTGCTACGACAACGCCATTTCAAATTACTGGACTGGATTCAACACGCCGAATATCTACGCCCGCTATTCTTCTGGACTGTCGCCTGATACGCCATACCTTGCCGCCAATTCAAGCCATGCGGGGGCGATGGTGACATATTTCAACACGAATGATTATGCGCTTGGCTGGTGGGAGACCGGCAACGAGATGAAACCGGACTTGAACTATTACTACACGGAAGGCGATTCTAATGTTGATTCTTATGCTCCGGGTTCTGGCGACCGTTTCTACTATGACAGCCTCTTACCGTTCGATGAACGCACCATGACCATTCCGACTAATCGATTTGAGATATTTGCCAGGATCGTGGAGTCGCGATCCAGAGCGTTAGGACGGGAACCCTCGGTGGCTGGCTTTGGGACTGCAAGAAATCTGAAAGATTGGGGATATAACGAACAGCACTATTCTCACAGCAGAGAGTTCCGATCAAACGTCGCCGACGAATGGTCGTTCTGGGATACATTCTTCCAGGATGCTTGGCTCACTCGATAACAGGAGGCACAATGCTATTAACAGTAAGAAAAGGTAAAGTTTTTCTGGTGTGTTTGATGATGTTGATCTCAGTTTCGGCAATGGCCGATAATAACGATCTCTCTCCCTCGGAACGCGAGGGCGCCGAGATAAAGATGCTTCGCATAAAAGAGGCCCTGCAGAAACAGGACGTAAACATCTCCTTTTACGGTCAAGTGCTGGACCAAAATGGCGTACCCGTCGAAGGGGCAAGTGTTGCCATCCATATTGTGCACTTCATTCCCGACGCAGATAAACTGTTCGGCGAGAGTAAATCGATCACGGTTAAGACAGACAATACAGGCATCTTTTCGGTTGAGAAAGAAATAGGGCGGAGTCTCCATGTACAGGGCATCTCAATGTCGGGATATGAGTATGTCGTAGCGCAGAATCCAAACCTAGACTTCCAATACGCAGAACACGGAAACCAGAAACCGTTTCTTGCCGTCAAGCAATCGCCTGTCATTTTCCATTTAAGAAAACAAAATGCCACCGCCTTCCTTTTGGAAACCAAGTACTGGGATTGTCAGATATTGGCCAATGAATCCGGAAAGACGAAGGGTTACGATTTTATTAGTCAAGTGGCGGTTCGCGACTTGATGGCGCCTGTGCTTAATGGGGAAGCTCTTACCCCCGATCTCATGGTCAAGGCGACACTCAACACGAACGACGCCACTTGGTCAGTAGTCCTCTCACCGGGCGACACCAACGGCGGAATCATCGTGTCCGAACAGTTGCTGTACGAAGTGCCGGACACCGGGTATCAACCCGAATATACTTTCACGCCCACAGACCGGAAACCGGTGAAGGCGAAGTACGTTTATCTAAAAAGCAGGAATCAGCCTGTATACATGCGGCTCGAACTGAACGAATTCAATGCCAATAAAACGTTCTTCCGGCTGAACGGAAGATCGGCCATCATCAATCCATACGGTGACCGGAATCTTGAACAAGCTACCGACCTTCCTTACGAAGTGATCAAGCAACTCACCGATGACGTGACTACCGCTTTCCGTCAGAATAAACGCCCCACGAAGCCCGACCTTCCCAAGTTGATTAAGGAAGCGAAGGAGAAGGCAGAGAAGGATAAGCCTGGACAATAATCCCGTGCAGGCATTTGTAATCCGTATGGTCCCAAAAGTCATCCGAGGGACAGAAGCGGGCTATGGTACAAGAAAAGTGTAGGAAATAAACTTAAAACATGTGGCAGATGAGTTTTGTCACCATGCGTTACTGTGAAATTATTTAGAGCATAATTCATGCTTGATACTTGAGTCAATTTACCTATACTGTCTGCTTCTTGATTCAAAAACCAAACTGAAAATTACGATACGAACAAAAGAGGTACAAATGGGAACAGGTAGAACTTATAAAAGAAAACCATTAACCAGACCGCGAAAAACCGGTTACGAACTCCGGCGCAAACAAAATGTACACAAGAAAAGGCTAATAGCTCTAGGCGTAAGTGAAGAAGCTATAAGAACTATGACCCAAAAGGATATTAGAGAACTGTTAAAAAGGCCGGGGAAAATAACAGCTTCAAAAGCAGGGTAGGGGACATTTTGAACTATAATACCCCCCTGCGTTAGGTCGTCATGCGCATTCTGCTTAATGACATATACCAGCGAAGGGAACTGTTGTATAATCTGATCGTCCGAAATCTTAAGATCAGGTACAAGAATTCCATTCTAGGATTTTTCTGGTCTCTGCTGGGGCCGATATTCTTGATTGCCATTTACTCGATCTTCCTTGGATTTCTAAAGATCCCCTTGCCGTTGTCTGTACTTGTTACGGGAATAATTACATGGCAATTTCTGGCAATGTGCCTTGGCGATGCACAATACGCAATCATCGGCAATGCCAACCTCATAACAAAAACATCTTTTCCACGTATCATACTGCCACTAGCAATGGTCAACGCCAACCTGATCAACTTTTTATTATCATTCATAGTTCTGTTGATTTACCTATGCATCGCCGGCGTTTCTTTTGGTGCAATATTATGGCTTCCTGCTGTAATGATAACTCATTACGTCCTTTGCATCGGCGTATCTCTTATTGTTGCATGTTCCAATGTTTATTTCCGTGACACCGAACATATAATGAGCGTGATAACTCTGGCGTGGTTTTTCGTATCACCTGTAATTTACCCGGTTGAATTCATTCTCGACAAATTACCCGGCAATCTGCATCCACTGGTGTTCTGCAACCCCATGGTTGGAATAATATCTTCTTACAGGGTATTGTTGCTTTCATCCAATAATCCGGGCGCATACAATCTTGCTGTTTCATGTATCGTGGCATGGGTAATTCTTTTCGTTGGCATTGGAATCTTTCAGAAATTTCAGCCGGGATTCGGAGACGAGTTATAATCATGACTGAACAAAAAGCCATAGTCGTTGAAAAAGTAAGTAAAAAATTCAGACTCCGCGCCAGTGGTTCGCGAAGCCTGAAATCCATTCTGATTAATTGCTTGCGGGCGCAGGAAAGAAAAAAACAAGAATTCTGGGCGCTGAAAGATATTAATTTCACGGTAGACAAGGGAGAAACACTGGGCATTATAGGCGCAAATGGTGCAGGCAAAAGCACGCTTCTTGCGCTTCTAACCGGCACCAAGGTTCCAACAGATGGCACCATACATACATCAGGAACACTATCTTCTCTGCTTGAACTTGGCGCAGGTTTCCACCCTGAACTTACAGGAAGAGAAAATATATTCCTTTGCGGCGCCGTCATGGGCTTGTCCAGATCAAAAATGGAGAACCGGTTCAAGGCCATAGTGGAATTCGCCGGCATCGAGGAATTCATAGATCAGCCGGTAAAACATTATTCTTCAGGAATGTACGTGCGACTGGGATTCGCCATAGCCGTCGAAGTTGATCCTGATATTCTCCTCATTGACGAAGTTCTTGCAGTGGGAGATGCTAATTTTCAGAGAAAATGTATCGCCAAAATGAGAGAATTCCGGGATAAGAAAAAAACAATGTTGATAATATCTCACGACCTAAAAACCATTCAATCGGTAAGTGACCGCATTCTACTCCTCGATGAAGGTAAAATCATTGGCATTGGTGATCCCGAAAGCATTGTCGAAACATACGAATCACTTTCGCGGAAACGTGACTCACAAGGTATTGCCAGAGAGTGGGGCACCGGCGAAGCCAAAATTACAAATGCCGAATTTTTCGATAATAACGGAAAAATCACCGATAAATTTGAATGGGGAAAAACGCTGGAAGCAAAGATTTCATATTTAGCATCTCGCAAAATAGAAAACCCGGTATTCGGATTCGCAATATCAGATAAAGACGGCAGACTGATATACGGAAACAATACACAAATCGAAAATTTCAATATAACAAATATTGAAGGACAAGGCAGTGTACTGCTACGAATCAACGGATTGGCAATGGCGACAGGAACCTACCTGTTTTCATTTTCAGTTCATTCATATGATCATAAAGTCAATTACCACAGATTAGATAACAAATTTCCCATAGCCGTCGAAAGCAGTAAACAATTTGAAGGAATATGCCATATGCCTTGCACTTGGAGCCTTAAATAGAAACTGCTTTCATGTGATCCCATTTCTCTGAAAGAAGGTTAGATAAAAACATGCACAAACCACGTGATATAACAAAAGATAAAAATACCGGAAAAATAATCCTGCATGCACTAAAAGAAGATATAGGCAGGAAAGGAGACATAACCTCTTTAGCCTTGATTCCTGACAGGCTTAACGCCAGAGCGGTCATAATAAGCAGAAATAAATATGTAATATCCGGAGCAAACGTGGCCGCATCAGTTTTCAAACAGGTTGATCCGAAACTAAAATGCAGTATTTGCATTCCCGACGGCAAAACAGCCGAACCCAACCAGGTTGTGATGAGAATAAATGGAAATACACGCAGTATATTGCTCGCGGAAAGAACTGCTCTTAATTTTCTCCAGAGAATGACCGGCATCGCCAGCCTTACAAAACGTTTTGTCGACAAAGTAAAACCACATGGAGTCACCATATTGGACACACGCAAAACCACACCCGGCTTGCGCGCATTGGAAAAGTACGCGGTACTATGCGGAGGAGGGCAGAATCATAGAATGGGATTGTATGACAGAATTCTTATAAAAGATAATCACCGCGAAATATTTTGCCATAAACACAAGCAGACGCTTGATAAGGCCATAAGAGAAGCCAGAAAACGTTTTCCCGGCGTTGAAATCGAGGTCGAAGTTGAAGATGAATCCCAATTAAAGCAGGCATTAACCGCAAATCCAGACTGGATATTGCTGGACAACATGACTCCAAAACAGATGGCCTGTTGCGCGAAACTATGCGGCGGCAAATGCAAACTTGAAGCGTCAGGTGGAATTGGCTTGAAAAATGTGGAGAAAATTGCGCGAACCGGAATTGATGCCATTTCACTGGGATGTCTGACTCATTCCGCACCAGCCGCGGATTTATCTCTTGAGATTTGTTAAATATCCTTACGGAAACTACATGAAAAATGTCATAGTTATTGATGTGGGAAACACAAGCACTTCCATAGCACTCGCCTGTGGTGAAAAAATCACACGCTTTTCCAGAATAGCAACATCGTTCATAAACCAAAATGCCGTGGTTCGTATTTTAAAACAAACGGCATCTGGCAAGAACATCGCAGGATCGGTTTTATGTTCAGTTGTGCCATCAGCGAATAAAATATGGCTTCTTCAATTAAAACGCGTTTTGGGAGTCAGCGCTATAATTGTGAGTCACAAGCTCAAACTGGGAATCAAAATATCATATCCTCAACCTGCCACTATTGGTGCTGATCGCCTGGCAAATGTATGCGCCGCGGTCCACAAATATGGCGCGCCCATAATTGTTGCTGACTTTGGAACCGCGTCAACTTTTGATGTCGTTTTACCGAAAACCGGTTATGTTGGAGGAATAATAAGTCCGGGTTTATCATTAATGACTGATTATCTGGCTGAAAAGACAGCTCTTCTTCCTCGCATTCAAATCAAAGGCCGGCTAGGAAATGTCGGAAAAAACACCACTGATGCCATGCGGATCGGTGCGAAAATAGGTTATCGCGGATTAATCAGGGAAACAGTGAAACATTTACGGCAAGGCATGAAATGCCACAATTTAAAATTATGTACTACCGGAGGATACGCGAATCTGGCTCTTGACGGATTGGATATTCCATTTATTATTGATCCGCATTTAACCTTAATTGGATTAAGCCTGATATATAATTTAAATGTTAAATAGAAGTTGTCGCAAAACCATTTTAATGGAAATAATATTATGAAAAACATGTACGCGGTGATCATGGCTGGAGGCAAAGGGGAACGTTTTTGGCCTTTGAGTACGTCCAAACATCCCAAGCAATTGCTATCACTCGTCGATAACAAACCAATGATGACTCTTGCCGTTGAGCGCGTTAGTGGAATAATACCTGATGAAAATATAATCGTCATAACAAACGCCGATATTGTTGACGAAATCAGCCATGCTGTTCCCCGGTTAAAGAAGGAAAACATCATAGGAGAACCTTTCGGACGAGACACAGCAGCGGCTTGCGCGCTCGCATCGGCAATTGTAAAAGCTCGCGATCCTGGCGCCGCTTTCTGCATTCTCACGGCAGATCATATAATAGAAGACATACCTGCTTTCCAGGCAACATTATTGGAATGTTTCAAAACCGCAATATCAGACAATGTTCTTGTAACAATAGGCATAACACCCACGTTCCCAAGTACCGGTTTTGGCTATATTGAAACAGGAAAATCCGTTGAAAATCATGAAAAGGTAAAGATTTATCACGCAAACAGATTCGTCGAAAAACCCGACAGAAAAACCGCTGAAACATATCTCTCTGCAGGAAACTACTACTGGAATTCAGGCATGTTCATCTGGTCGGTAAAATCATTTCAGCATGCGCTCGCCACCCATCAGCCTCATCTTCTTGCAATGGCAAATCACATGACAAACGTATATGGAAGTACAGCTTTTGACTCTAGGCTTAAAGAGGAATACGGTAAATTGAGTAAAATTTCCGTGGATTACGCCATCATGGAAAAAGCCGACAATATCCTCGTGGCGGCTGGAAATTTCAGATGGCTCGATGTAGGAACATGGACATCACTAAAGGACATCTTAAACAGCGACGGGGAAGGCAATACATTGTCGGGGAAAGTGGAATTAATTGATTCGTCTGACAATATAGTTTTTTCCCATGAACGATTAACAGCGCTTATCGGGGTAAAAGATCTTGTGGTGGTGCAGGCAGGAAATGCCACTTTAATTTGCTCCAAAGACAAAGCGCAGGATATAAAAGCCATGGTTCAACTTCTCGCAAAGAAAGGTTGTTACGATAACATTCTTTAGATGGACCGGGCTGAACATAATGCCAGCTTGCCGTAAAATAAAATCTTACATTTTAAACAAACGATAATATTATGCTGATACTTGGCGTTGATTATGGAGAACAAAGAGTAGGGTTCGCAATAAGCGACCCTACCGGCAGTTTCGCCATGCCGACATGCATGAAAAAAGTTAACAGCGAAAAGGAAATTATCAGAGAAATAATATCTGTATCTCGCGAAAAAAACGCGGAGAAAATCGTAATCGGCCTGCCGTTAAACATGAACGGGTCAAAAGGGCCAATGGCAAACAAGGTGGAGCAAATAGCGGAAAAGCTTCGATCTCTACTGAAAATACCCATTGAATTATGGGACGAGAGATTAACCACAAAAACCGCTGAAAAGGTTTTAATTGAAGCCGATATGAGCAGAAAAAAACGCAAACAGGTTCGCGATAAACTGGCCGCACAAGTAATATTACAGACTTATCTGGATTCGCAGCAAAGTGAAAATTATGAATAGATTCAGGATAGACATATCTTACGACGGCACTGCATACGCCGGATGGCAAATACAGCCTAACGCAACCACGGTACAGGAATTGATCGAAAAAGCCATAAAACAAATAACACAGGAAACCGCTAAAGTTCATGGCAGCGGCCGTACCGATCAGGGCGTTCACGCGAGAAAACAAGTAGCGCACTTTGATTTAACAGGGAAGTTCACGACATCTTCGCTTTTAAATGGATTGAATGCTGTTTTACCTCATGACATAAGGATTACCAAGGTAAAGAAAACAATTCAAAATTTCCACGCGCGACGAAGCGTATCAGCAAAAGAATACAGATATTTCATCTGGAATTCGCCCATATTACCTCCTTTCCTTCGCAACTATCGTGTTCACATAAAGAAAAATTTAGATATTAAAGCCATGCGAAAGGCCGCATATCTTCTTACAGGCAGACACAATTTTACAGCCTTCTCCGCCAACCCCGGCAGAGAAGTGGAAAGCGCAATCCGCACATTATCTGTATTAAAAATAGTCAAGCGTGGACACGAAATAGTTATTATCGCCAGATCTGAAGGCTTTTTATACAAAATGGTACGCAGTTTGGCGGGATTTTTGATAAGGGTAGGGGAGGGTTCTGTACCACCATCCATTGCAAAAACCATACTGTCTTCAAAGCAACGAACCGCTCACGTGCCCACCGCTCCTCCTCATGGTCTTTTTATCTGGAATGTGTGGTATTGATCTGCAATAATCCGGCCCTATGAAAGTTTACATATTACCTTCTTTGTTGGCGGCAGATATGGGCCATCTCGCTACGGCGGCTAAAAAAGCAGAAGACTGTGGCGCTGACGCGCTCCATATTGACATAATGGATGGGCATTTTGTGCCCAATCTCAGCATGGGTCCACAAGTTGTGGCAATGGCCAAAAAGAATATAAGCATACCATTAAGCGTACATCTTATGATAACCCGACCAGACCAATATCTAAACGCTTTTATCAAGGCTGGCGCTGATTCCCTGCTCATTCATATTGAAGCAGATTGCAATATACCGGAAACCCTCGACTGTATACGCGATCTGGGTGTTCGCCCCGGCATCACGCTGAACCCTGAAACACCAGGCGATATGATTTATCCAGTACTAGACAAAGTTGATGAGGTTCTTTGCATGACTGTTCATCCCGGTTACGGCGGCCAGGCGTTCATATCAGAAGTGTTGCCAAAAATAAAAAGCATGCGTGATTACGCATCAAACCGCGGATATGATAAACTCGATATAATGGTGGATGGCGGTATCAACGCGGATACACTTGCAGAATGCGCCGCGAATGGCGCCAATGCCTTCGTGGCAGGAACATCACTATACAATTCAGCTAACATGAAAGCCGATATCTTACTCATGCGGCAGAAAGCTTATAAATCATGGTCCATATTGCAAACATAAGAAATTTCTGCATAATCGCACATATTGATCATGGCAAATCAACCCTTGCAGACCGATTGCTTCAACTTACCCATACGATCAATGAAAGACATTTCCGCGATCAGATGCTGGATGATATGGATATTGAAAGGGAGAGAGGCATAACTATAAAGGCTCATCCCGTAACCATGTCTTATACGGCCAAAGACGGCCAACAATACGAACTCAACCTGATTGATACACCGGGACATGTAGACTTCTCCTACGAGGTATCACGCAGTATGGCAGCATGCGAAGGAGCACTGCTTATCGTCGATGCCGGACAGGGCGTAGAAGCTCAAACCGTGGCGAATACTCACCTGGCCATGCAACACAAATTGGAAATAATACCTGTGATCAATAAAATAGATCTTCCAAACGCCAATATAAAAGAAACATGCCGGCAAATAGAAGATATACTGGCAATAAGCATGGAAGACGAACTTCTTGTAAGCGCAAAAACAGGGCAGGGGGTAGACAAGTTGCTCGAAGCAATTGTCAAAAGAGTTCCACCTCCTTCCTCAAATTATGAAAACAACGAAACAACACGTGCGCTTGTTTTCGATTCTGTTTACGATGTATATCGCGGCGTTGTTGTTTATGTTCGCGTTATGGACGGAGAAATCACCACTGAAGACAATGTCAAACTGTTGAGATCAACAAAAGAAACGGAAATAAAAGAAGTTGGAATCTTCTGCCCCGAACCCAGACCCGTAAAAAAACTTTCGGCAGGAGCCGTAGGCTACCTCGTCAGTACAATTAAGAACCCCGGCGATATATGGATTGGCGACACAATCACTCAATCCAAAAATCCGGCAACACAACCATTGCCGGGGTTCAACGCTATACACCCAATGGTCTTCTGCGGACTATATCCTGTAAGAACTGATGAATATGAAAAATTTCGATTGAGCATTGAAAAACTCACACTGAATGACGCTGCTTTTACCCATCATGTCGAATCTTCTGTTGCGCTTGGATTTGGATTCAGATGCGGGTTCCTTGGTCTTCTGCACATGGAAATAACTCAGGAACGATTACGCCGTGAATTCGACATGGACATCATAAGCACACATCCTAGTGTTGTTTTTAAAATACACTTAAAAAACGGTGAAATAATGGATATAGACAACCCGGTTAATTTCCCGGACACCACAAAAATTGATCACATAGAAGAACCGATAGTAAATGCATTTATAATATGCCAGAACGAACATATCAGCGACATCCTGAAACTTGTTATGGACAAACGCGGATCGGTCATGAAAACCGAATCAATGGACACCAAACGCGTGATGCTGACATGTCAACTTCCGCTAAATGAAATACTCATTGATTTCCACGACACGCTTAAAAGCATAAGCCACGGCTATGCATCAATGGATTACGAGCATGGCGGATACCAAACCAGCGATATGGTAAAGCTGGATATACTGCTAAACGGGGAAGCAGTTGATGCTTTTTCCTGCATTGTTCATAAAACAAAATCAGAGTCACGCGGCCGTCAGATATGCAACGCGCTTAAAGAAGCAATACCATCACACATGTTTTCCATCCCGGTACAAGCCGCCATTAACAAAACAATCATTGCCCGGGAAACAATAAAAGCATACAGAAAAGATGTGACAGCAAAATTGTACGGAGGTGACGTATCAAGGAAACGCAAACTATTGGAAAAACAAAAAGCAGGCAAGGCCAGAATGAAACAATTCGGAAAAGTAAATGTACCGCAAAAGGCTTTCATTTCCGTACTAAAAACTATTTAGCTGAAAACCAAATACCATGAACTATTTTCAAAAAAGACAAATCAAAAAAAACACCTACGAGATACTGCGGCAGGCCAAACATGTCCGCAATACAAGAGAAGATGTAATCAGCTCAATACAACTTACTGAACTTAAAGATGCCATCTCCGCTACGGAAAACGCGGTCAGGGCAGGGGATCATGCGGCGATGGAGAAAGCCGGATGTAATTTATACGACATCACAAACAAGCTGATACCAAATCGCGCTTTTCCGGCGCTAAGAGAAAATTTCGAGATACTTCTAGTTGCTGTTGTAATTGCAATGGCTTTCAGAACATATTTCCTCCAGCCTTTTAAAATCCCAACCGGCTCCATGCAGCCAACTTTGTACGGTATAATTTACGAAAGTACTCCAGCCAAGAAATGGACCGATCAACTGCCGTTCAAATACATAAAATGGCTGATTACCGGAAAATGGTATCAAGAGACACGATCAACGGCTTCAGGCATAGCGCGCTACAATTTAAATATCAATGATCCCTACTCTATATATTGCTGGATAGGAGATACGCCTCAACCGGTACCAAAGGATCAGATGCCGTTGCCGAAGTCAGGATCATATGTATCCCAAGGAGATGTCATCTGGCGGGGGTACAAGGTGGCCGGTGACCATATTTTTGTCGATAAGGTGCAATGGAACTTTCGTCACCCAGTCCTGGGTCAGATTGTAGTTTTCAAGACGGATGGCATACCGATTCAAGGGCAAGTAGATGCGGGAACGCACTATATTAAACGTTTATGCGGACTTCCGGGCAATACTATATCAATAAATCCGCCATACCTGCTGATCAACGGCCAAATTGTAGACCAGCCAGCTTCCATTGCCAATGTTATAGACCAACGGGGCTACCAACTTGCTCCTCAATCAGAAGCTATATTACGTAGTTCAAACGATTCAATATCCCTCAAAGACCATGAATATCTGGCATTGGGCGATAATACCTTTTCAAGCAAAGACAGCAGGTACTGGGGCTACGTACCGGAATCTAACCTTGTAGGGCCAGCCTTTATCGTTTATTGGCCTTTTTCCAAGCGCTGGGGGTTCTGTAGATAAGTTCTGTAGATAAAATTAAGCAAATACCCAATCCCGGCAAAGTCTTCACCATCAACGTCGCATAATATATCTTATGTCTACTCGATATATGTGTTTAGGCACAAAATGTAGTGCTTTTTATTAAATCATGCCCGGATGGCATACGAAGATATCTTTTAAGATGATCTTATTTGCACGAGTACTCGTCTTGTAGTAACAAGCAAAAGACCTAACGCACCTGATAGATAAGCTTTTCCTCACGGCCGGCTTCACGCTCAACACCAAAAACAAAGGCACTAGCACGATTTTCCACAAAATCCCTTATAAAATTCTCCGCCAAACGGCGACTTCTCATAGGCGTGGAATTAACCGTACGAACACGATCGCCTTGTTTTAACCCCACAGAAGCAAAAAACTCGGCTTCTCCTTCTATTTTAAGCTCGTATCCCGTTATACGCCGATTTTCATCATAAATCGGATTAAGAGAGTCAAATACCTGCACCAATCGTTCAGGTTGATCCATTAACTCCTGATAATACGATAAAAGCATTTGCCGGTCGAACACCCACCTGTTATCCCCTACTCGTTTACCCCCAAAACGGTCGTAACCTGCTTTATCTTCTCCTTTGTCCTTTGAATCAACTGAAGTAGCAACATCATTGGTGCCAGAACCATCATCTTTTGCTGAAAAACTAAGCCAAAGCTCTGACTCACCAGAAGCATCACGAATAACAACCCTGTCTCTCAATATACTCACTATCCTGACATCATCTATTTTGTCGTTTTCCGTTACAATTCTCTGATCTTTGCTCTTTAAATCATCAAGTATGGCCTTCCTGATGTTACTTACACCTTTATCATCATATTCAAAATAAGTCCCGGCCAGCCTGAATCTTTGCAGTATTTCTCCGTTCCCGCGCGACCCGATCTCGTCTCGCCCTTGAAAAATAAGCCAATTACAATCAGCACTTACCTTGAAACAATCCAACCATGAGGAAGATGCAATCTCCTCACTGGATTCTAATGATGATTGAGAAGGTAGATTTTGGTATAAATAGAATAAATACACCGCAATGATGGTCACCAAACAAATCAAAAACCATCCACACCTTAACCACAAATATTCACATCTTCTTCTGGCAGGAATCATAAGCCGGATTCTGTTCACTTTCTCAAGTGTTGGTCATTTGTCTATGCGATCAACCCGAAACTGCTCAGCACCTGCATTTCAACGGCAAACCCTGTCTCAACGCAGGTGCCGAATGAGGCGAGTCACCTCTACAGTTTCCTATTTGATCTTGCTCCGAACGGGGTTTACCTTGCGACCTCGATTACTCTCGGCCCGGTGGTCTCTTACACCACCTTTTCACCCTTACCCTCCTTTCACGCCGCCATTGCCGGGCAATGCCCGACAACCGCACAATGAATCGGGGCGGTATGTTTTCTGTGGCACTTTCCGTGTCTTCCGTTTAACGAAAGACCTCCCAGCACTACACCAGGACGTTCTACTCTATGGAGTCCGGACTTTCCTCCCTGCAAGCGAGATTTCTCCCGCCTCAGAGCGACCAAACATCCCACCATGACATTAATATAACATTCTACCACACTGACCGCAACTCACAATGTTAGTTCTTTTTCTCGCATCATGAACAACCGCCGGTGGCAAAGACATGTGACAGCCACTACACACACCGTCAACAACAACAACAAGAGCCTTATCCTTTCGGACAAAAATTCGCTGGTAATTCTCAAGCCACTCCTTATCAACCCCCTCAATCGACTTGTCGCGCTCTATCTGCAAACCTTTTAACTCTTCCTGCACTCTAAGCAGACGCTCGTCCAACGCCTTAATATCAACCTGAATAACAGCCTCCTCTGATTCACATGCATTTTTGCTATCTAAAACTTTTTGCCTGGCTTGCTCAAGTTGCTCCATTAAATCCAGCTCTTTATCCTCTACCTTGGCAATGTCTCTCTCAACAGCTTTTACTTCATCCTCAATGGCCCGGAATTCTTTGTTCGTTTTTATTTCGAGCTGCTGTTGCCGCAGTTTATTGATCTTCTCTCTTAATGTTACGGTTTCAAGATCAACCTTCTTTAACTCAACTTCCTTGACCTTAAGAGCCTCATTTGATTGTGCCAATTCCTTCTTATGACCATCAAGACGCGCCAATTCATGCTCTTTTCTGGCAGGAAGGTCTTGTATTTCCTTCTTCATATCACGGATACGTGTATCGTGTTCCTGTATTATTAATAATTGCTCAATTATATTATTTGCTGCCATAAAAAACCTTGATTGTCTCGGCCTATCAGGTTGCGTCTATAACCGTTTAATTCAGATATAACATTACAACTCGATTCATGTCAATCCAAACATGAAAGTTGCTACTCAAACAAAACCCGCTTTCGTTAAAGCATCAAAATCAACACCATCATATGATTTGTGCGATTCCATATACTTTCGAACATATTTCCCCATAATATCCGTTTCCAGATTCACTGCCGAACCAATACGCCAATCACTTAAATTAGAATGCTCCCATGTGTACGGAATAATATTTACCTCAAATGAAAACATATCCTGTTTTACCGTCGAAACCGTAAGACTAACACCATCACACGCAAAGGAACCTTTGGATACAATCCCAGCCATAATATCAACATGACATTTTATCTCAACTACATGATCCCGTCCTGCAGTTCGCAGGGCCGACACCTTGCCAACTCCGTCAATATGCCCGGATATCATATGGCCGCCATATCTATCACCAACACGAAGAGCCCGTTCTAAATTGAGCAATGCCCCGGATTTTTTATCGCATAGATTTGTTATCGCAAGCGTCTTGCTCAGGACATCTGCTGTGAAGCTTCCCTCTCTTACATCAACAACCGTAAGACATATTCCGTTGACCGCGATACTTTCTCCCGGCACCAGCGATTCATCCCACGCATCAAGCGCAACAATAATCGTTGCCCCTTCGGGCTTTTTCTCGAGGCTTATCAGGCGGCCTACTTTCTGTATCAATCCTGTAAACATATTTTCACCTGCATTTTGGAACTGCTCTAATAAGTATATCATCCCCTGCTCTTTCGCAATTGATAAACTCCAGACATGGCGCAGTATTCAACGACCAGCCCTTGCCTGCCACGGAACGGACGGCGTTTCCCCCTCCAAAAATGCGCGGCGCCACGAAAAATAAATATTCATCCACAAGCCCCGCTCGAATCAATCCACCAGCCAGTTCCCCTCCTCCTTCACACAATACATGGATCATACCCATATTGCCTATTTTTTTTACCAAATGTGTCAGAGAAACCATACCGCATCGCAAAGGCAAAATCCATACAGAAGCCCCTTTTGCAATATACCCTGCACGTTTTCGAGTCGAACACATTCTAGTGGTGGCTATGATTGTCCTGCTGACAGAAGAATCATTCAAAACTTTTGATGACAAAGGCAGACTTCCTCTGGAATCAACAATAACCCTGAATAATCTCCTGTCCGATCTGGCGCACTTGCTCAATAATGACGGATCATCTTTGCACGCCGTCACCCTGCCAACCAGAACGACATCCGCTTTCTGCCTCATTTGCAGAACACGCCGCCGGGAATTCTCGCTCGTTATCCATTTGGATAATCCATTCTTGTCTGCAATATTGCCATCCATGGTCTCAGCTATTTTCAAGGAGATGTACGGCATACAGGTTGTAATCCATTTCTGAAAAGGCATAATGAGAC
>JBFZFB010000103.1:0-13557 GCA_041306605.1 Lentisphaerota bacterium
GTCAACTAAACAAATTCACATTCATAACAGGCTGATCTCATGATTTACGCCGAAATGAAATGCCGAAAAATCTTTGCCACCACCGCTTCGCTCAAAAACCCCGGTTTGGGACAGGCTCTATTTATTCAAGTTTACATCCTTGACTATGCTCAAGCCTAATTACAGAATCCCCCCAACATGTATTACAAGAACCTTTCATGACGGGATTTTTAGATGAAAACAACATTCCGGCCGGGCATTAGCAATCTACCGGCATTGCACCAAAAGATTCTCAAAAACAAAAAGATAGGTCTTGTGTCGCATCAGGCGGCAATAGACCACAACGGCAACAGCTCCGCCGAAATCCTCAGAAACACACCCGGCATGAAACTAACTGCCATGTTCGGCCCGGAACACGGCTTCTGGGGCACTGCCGGCGCCGGCGAGAAAACATCCTCCGCGAAACACCCGGCATGGAAAATACCCGTGTATTCCCTTTACGGACAAACACGCCGCCCCACTCCGGCTATGCTGAAGAATCTGGACGTCATCATCGTAGACCTGCAGGACCTCGGCGCGCGTCCATACACATACGTCGCCACAATGCTCTACGTTCTGGAAGAAGCCGCCAAAAACAACAAAACAGTTATCGTCACCGACCGTCCCATCCCATTGCCGCGCATAATTGACGGCCCAATGCTCGATCCCGCATTCAAAAGCTTTATCAGCTCCATAAACACACCCGTATCATACGGCATGACTCAGGCCGAAACCGCAATATGGCTCAAACATTCCATGAACCTGCCCGTCAACCTGAAGACAGCAAAAATGTCCAACTATCACCGCGAACCCGCCCGTCAGCCCGACTGGCCGCAATGGATCCCGTCATCGCCCGGTATCACTTCCTGGGAATCAGCCACAACTTACCTGACAACCGTCTTCTGCGAAGCACTCACTTCTACGGATTTCGGACGGGGCACCCCAATGCCATTCCAACTGATCGGCAGTCCCTGGATAAAACCGGAACCACTTTGCGAAGAACTCAACGCCCTGCGCCTGAATGGAATAATCTTTCATCCCTGCCAATACATGCCCGGCACCGGCCCGCATGCCGGAAATTTACTTAAAGGCCTCAGACTGACAGTAACAAACCGTAATGTTTTTCACCCCGTAACAACCTCCGTCTGCGTTCTTTCCGCCCTGCAGAAAAATATGGGACAAAAACACCTGTGGCACACCCCCGGCTCCCGCTATGAACACTTTGATAAACTTTTTGGAACCGACACCGTGCGAAAAGCTCTTCTGGACGGCGAATCCGGCCTCGCCATAGCCAAAAGCTGGCAGAATAATTTGAAATCTTTTCAAAAAAGCAGACAGCCGTGTTTACTGTACAAACCAACTGAAAAAACACGGAGCCGCGACTCATGAAAAAAGCTGTTATCCTCTCGGCCGGGTTCGGAACCAGAATGATGCCGCTTACCAGTCTGACCCCGAAAGCCATGCTGCCGCTATGGGGCAAACCCCTGATAGGTCATATCATGGATATGCTCATCCGCTGGAAAGTCAGCGAAGTCCTTATCAACCTGCACCATGCACCCAATCCTCTATTTGAATATGCCAGACAAAGAAGCTGCAGCGCGTTACGCGTCTATTTTTCACACGAACCGGAAATTCTCGGCACCGGCGGCGCGATCCGCAGGATAGAATGGTTTCTCGACTCATCCCCTTTCTGGATCATTAATTCCGATACCGCGATGGACATTTCGCCCAACCCGCTGATCAATGAGTTTGAACAGAAAAAAACTCTTGCCGCCTTATGGCTCCATCCTGAAGCAGGCCCGCGCACTGTCGACATGCAAAACGGCAAAATCACATGCTTCAGAAGCAAATATCCCTGCTCAACCGGAACTTATACTTTCTGCGGAACCCAACTGGTTTCTCCTGAAATTCTTAATTACCTGCCGGACGATTCTTTCTGCACAATTATCTCCGCCTATGAACAAGCAATGAATGCCGGACATACCATACGCGGCGTCTGCCTGCCAAACGCGTACTGGTCAGATATCGGCACTCCGGAAAGATACCTGTCAACTCACGCTGAAATTTATCAACGATGGCTCACCGGCCGGCCCGGCGGTTCTCTGTTTAATCAGGAAAAGGAAAAAGAAATGAAACGCCTTAGACAATCCGGCGTTCTGATAGACGGCTTCGCGGCAATAGGCAATAACGTTAAAATCAGCAAAACCGCCCGCATCCGTGATTCCATAATATTTGATAATGCCGATATTGCCGGCAACGCTTTTCTCTCAAAAGCCATTGTTGACAATAACACCACCGTTAACGCGCGCGCTTCCGGCATCGTATGCAGTGCCGATATTTTAAAATCACCTTGGATGTCAATCGCGCTCAAAAA
Organism: Lentisphaerota bacterium; assembly: GCA_041306605.1. GTDB lineage: Bacteria > Verrucomicrobiota > Kiritimatiellia > UBA8416 > JAQBFJ01 > JBFZFB01. The sequence goes on from JBFZFB010000103.1 coordinate 2,393, forward strand.
ACTCAAATGGAACCCTGCGGCAACAACCGCCGCAATACTCGGCAAACGCGGCTCTCAACGCGAATTCACACGGCTCATTCATAAAAAAAATAGCGCCGTCTTTATACATTACTCTCCGGAAAGAAAAGAAAACTGCCTTTACTCCCGTCATGCACGGTTTTTACTCAAAATCGGAGTAAGGGTCCCGAAAGTCCTGCTCGATCTTCCCGGCAATAATATTGCCGTAATTGAAGACATGGGCGACAAATCACTCACAACCTTTGCTCAAACACAATCTCCCGCGGAAATTAAAAAAACATACGAACAACTGCTGGACATTGTATTGCTCATGCACGGGACCGGCGTAAAAGCAGCAAAAAAACAGAAACTTCCTCTATCAAAGGCTTTTTCCCGCCAGCTCTATAAATGGGAACACAGACTCTTCGTGGACCACTTCCTTAAACACACAATGTGTTTTGACGATAAAGCCGTAAAATCCGTCATGAAAGATCTTAACCGCGTCGCTCGACTTCTCGCACAATCAAAACATGTTTTGATCCATCGCGACCTGCAGTCCAGCAATGTATTACTCCCAGGCGGCCAACCCGCTTTAATAGATTTTCAGGGCATGCGCTTCGGCCCGCCTGCCTATGACCTGGCATCACTGCTCTGCGATCCTTACGTGTCGCTATCTGAGTCAATTCAGAAGTCTCTGCTTGATTATTATGCGGCGCGCGCGGAATCCAAATGGCAGATAGAACAATTTTTCTGGCCTGCCGCAATTCAGCGTCTGTCTCAGGCCATAGGCGCCTTCGCGCGCCTCAGCCGGCAGGAGAGCATCCCTGAATTTGAACCATACATCACACCCGCGTTAGCCATGATGGGCCGGGCTCTTAAACATCTTAACGGGCTCCCTAACCTGACCAATCTCTGCGCACGCTTCACCCGGCATTAATTCCATTCCGGCATTAAATTACTCTTGCGCTCTGCATATCCAGGGTTTATCTATGTGCCATGTTTGACCTTAAATCCTACATGAACGAACGTTCAGCCATGATTAATCGTGCGCTCGAACGCGAAATGCCATCAGCAAACACGCCGCCTGCGCGCCTGCACGAGGCCATGCGGTACAGCGTGTTTTCAGGCGGAAAAAGGCTTAGACCCATTTTATGCCTCGCCGCCGCAGAAGCCGTTGGGGCCCCAACGGAAATTGCCATCCTGCCGGCCGCCGCCATAGAAATATTTCATACCTATACCCTTATCCACGACGATCTGCCGTCCATGGATAACGATGAATTGCGACGAGGCATGCCGACTTCTCACATGGTTTACGGCGAAGCAGGCGCGATACTGGCAGGGGACGCCTTGCAGGCATTGGCCTTCGAAATACTCGCCAAATCACCATCAACAAACCGCTATCCGCAAGGACAACTTGTATCAGAACTGGCGCGCACCGCGGGAAGCCGGGGAATCGTTGGCGGTCAGTTTGAAGACATTTCACTCAAACCCGACATGATATCTGCCGATATTCTCAATTATATTCACCTACACAAAACGGCGGACCTTTTCAAGACAGCGGTACGACTCGGAGGCATGGCCGGAAACGCCAGCGAAAACGACCTGCAATCTCTCACTGAATACGGCACTGCCCTCGGACTGGCATTTCAAATAGCCGACGACCTGCTTGACGAGAAGAACAAAGAAAAAACAACTTGTCTTTCAATCTACGACCCGAAAACCGCCCGTAAGAAAGCCATTGATCTGGCCGGTAAAGCTATTTATCACGTCAACTCATTAAGCCACGGCCGTTCAGCGCCTCTGACGGCCATCGCTAATTTCGCTGTAGAAAGAAAATATTAATCAGGAGTTCGCAACAAGAAATGAAACTTACACTGATTTACATAATAAGCGGAATGATCGCATATCTGCTCGGCGCTGTGCCGTTCGGACTTCTTTTCGCCAGACTTAAAGGCATAGATATCAGAAAGGTGGGCAGCGGCAACATCGGAGCCACCAATGTATTCCGTTCCGTGAGCAAAGGGCTGGGCATCTTTACATTCTTCTGTGACATGCTCAAAGGATTCGTGGCCTCCAAAATACTGCCCGTTTTCATGGCACGTATTACAGGAAATGAAAGCTCTCAAATGACTGTCATAATTTTCGCTCTTCTGGCGGTAGCCGGTCATAATTGGCCCGTTTATCTGAAATTCAAAGGCGGCAAGGGAATCGCCACAACCGCTGGCGCCCTGATCGGCATCGCGCCTTCGGCGCTTGGCATAGGATTCCTATCCTGGATTATAATATTCCTCTCATCACGTTATGTGTCAGTTGCATCCATAATGGCGGCCATCGTTGTCTCCATTGCCGGATGGCTTTTTCGCGCGGAGGGCGACCTGACAACACCGGTATTTCTGACCGTTCTTGCCGCACTTGGAATATGGCGGCACAAGACCAATATTCAGAGATTAATAAAAGGAACTGAACACAGATTTGAATTCGGGAAGAAAAAGAAGATATCCTGACAGGACAAACAGCAATGGCATAAAAAGGAATCAGGAATATGAATAAAAAAATCTGCATAATCGGCGACGGCGGTTGGGGAACAGCGCTGGCTTTACTGCTTAATGACAACGGTCATAAAGTAACCGTTTGGGGCCCCTTCCCCGATCATATTGAAACGATCATAAGCACAAGGCGAAACGAACCCTTCCTGCCGGGCATTGCACTCCCTGAATCCATAGAATGGACCTCCGACAGAAAAACAGCCGTCAAAGGAGCGGATGTTATTGTGCTGGCAAGTCCCACAAAATTTTTCCGGCCCGTAGTCGAATCTTTTGCCAATCTCATCCCCTCTCATTGTCACATTGTCAGTGTCGCAAAAGGGCTGGACCAGAAAACTCATCAGCGCATGACTGCAACCGCGCAGGAGATTCTGGGACAACGCAATGTTGCGGCGCTATCAGGGCCAAGTCATGCGGAAGAAGTAGCGCGCCGCATTCCTACGGCCGTTACAATAGCTTCGGAAAATCCGGATGCCTGCCGCGTATTGCAATCTGTTTTTGCAGGCAAATATTTCAGGGTCTACACATCAGATGACGTGACAGGCGTTGAACTCGGCGGGGCATTGAAAAACATTATAGCCATAGCTGTCGGCATCAGCGATGGAATAGGATTCGGCGACAATACGAGGGCCGCCCTGATAACACGCGGCCTTACCGAAATAACAAGACTGGGCTGTGTACTCGGAGCAAAAGCTTCCACCTTCGCCGGATTAAGCGGTATGGGCGATTTGATTGTAACCTGCACCAGCAGACTCAGCAGAAACCGTGCGGTAGGCGAAAAACTCGGCAAAGGCGAAAGCATTGAGCATATCATGGCTAATATGGCACAGGTGGCCGAAGGCGTGTGGAACTGCTCTATTGCCTACGACCTGGCAAGCCAAAACGGCGTGGAAGTGCCTATAACCGAAGAAGTGTGCGCGGTTATCAATCAAGGCAAAAAACCGCAGGAAGCAGTGGAATCATTGCTGACAAGAGAATTGAAACAGGAACATATATCCTGATCAAAACAAGCTGATTTCTACCGCCTTCCGGACGGCACGGCGAGCCACCCCTATCTCATCATGGAATTCTTTATGCCAGCGTAATACGGACTACGCCACAGCCTCATGCGCCGCTTTCTGCCTATGCATCCATAACTGCACAATCGAAAGAGTCTGACTCACAGTCCAGTACAACATAAGACCGGAAGCCATATTGTACAGCATGAACATAAATATCACAGGCATATACGCCATGATCTTCTGCTGTTGCGGATCGCCGGCAGACGGTGTAAGCCTCTGCTGTAAAACCATTGTTGCCGTCATCAATATCGGAAGAATGTTCAAAGTCAAAGCCCACGGAAGAACACCCTTCAATAAGCCTTCCGGCTCACTCAAATCACGGACCCACAAAAAGTCCGCGAACCTGAGTTCAACCGCACTGCGAAGGACAACAAACAACGCTATAAAAACCGGTATCTGTATCAGCGTCGGCAGACAACCCATCATCGGATTGACCTTATGCTCCTTGTAAAGTTCCATTGTAGCCTTCTGAAGCTTCTGCGGATTATCCTTATACTTCTCACGCAATTCATTCACCAAAGGCTGTATCTTCTGCATTTTCTTCATACTCTCGGTGCTCTTATGCGTAACCGGCCAGAATATCACTTTGACTATGATCGTAAGCAGAATGATAGCGACACCATAATTCGGAATGTAAGCGTGAATAAAATTAAGCGTCCACAACAACTTCTCGCACAACCAGATAAACCATCCGCACCCGGGCCATGCGTAAAACATCACTTCATTCTGACGCCGGCCCAGCTTGCTTAGAACAGAAAACTTTTTAGGCCCAACATAGTAACTCATTGAATCCGTGGATGATTCACCCGGCTTCAATGAAAAACCTTTCAAGCAAACACTTCCTGCAACTTCATTCAAAACTGCCATTTGCGCCCATGTACGGCTGTTTTCCGCCTGCTCTCCGGCCGCAATCTCACGCCGGGCTATCAATTCACAGCCGTTACCGCCGTTTTCCGGGGTAATAATCTGAACAAAAAACTTGTTCTTAACCGCCAGCCAATCAATATCGGAATTATTACGCGTTGTAATGGTTTCAGGCAGAGGCTTCACCAATTTGGCTTTCCCCATACAACCGCCACCACGCCTGCCTTCCGGTTGAAACAACTGAGCAAGACCCGGTCCGGAATCAGCTTTTTCATCAGCCCCGCCCTTTTTGGCCCAGTGAACAAGATCCTTCGAACCAACCGACGGCAGTGTGTCTATATCCAAATATGAAATACCCTGCTTGCCATCCGCCTTAGTCCTGATTGAAGGCATCGGACCAACACCAACATAACGCGCCGTCACATCAATATCCGAACCGGCGGCATTCGATAAAACATCGGTGACCGACAGCTTATAGTCTTCACCCAACGCAATGGTTCTAAGCATACGCAGACCATTCGTCGCCGTCCGTTCAACGCGAATCGTTTTACCAGCCTCATCAACCGACAAATCAAAATCATCATCTTTGGAAAACTCCGGCAAACCTGTGTACGCCAAAGCCGGATGACTGGAAAAATCAAGAGAAACTGCTTTGCTGTCAGGAGCAAGTGATTCCTTGTATTGCTTCAGTTCAACGGCCACAATCGCTCCACCCCATGACGATACAGTTACAGCCATCCTGTCATCAGAAAGCACCACTCTTTCTTCCGGCAGGAGCGGTTTTTTTACAGCCTGTTCAGGAATAAGAGGCTGACTGTTGCCTGACTTCTCATTGTCACCCGGTTTGACCGCAACATCATTATTCATATTCCGCAGTTCTTCAACTACTGGCACGCTGTTTGTTATTCCGGCAGTTTCCGGAACTGGCGCCTGCGCTGACGGAGAGACAAGCTGTTTGCCGCCGTGCGGCGCCTTAATATACATCCACCCGAATAACGACAGAATTAAAAGTACCACTATTATACGTTCTTGTTTATTCATGATTTCCCGTATTTTGATTAACCGTACCCGGCACAAAGTCCACGCCACCCGGATTTAACGGATGACACCTGCTTACCCTCAAAAGCCCAAGCCACAATCCTTTTATACAGCCATGTGTTCTTATCGCGGCAATGCAATATGCAGAGCAACTCGGATAGAACCGGCAGCAATCCCCTAAAAGCGGAGAGAGGATGATCTGATAAATTTTAATAACCGATATCAGCAATTTCCGCACAGCCTCTTTTCCCTTCCTTAAAAACATCCTTCTCCGGCAATCTGTTCTTCCATTATACCGGCTTTAACTGCCATCGCCAGCAGATCATCCGCAACGGCGCCCAGCTTGGCGTCAAGTATCGCCCGCCGCGCTATCAGAACAACATCATACTTGCCGTGAAACCTGAATCTGTTCTGCCTGTACGCTTCACGAAGCAGTCTTCTGGCTTTCGACCGGTCAACAGATCTTCTGAATACACGTTTACTTGCCACAACGCCCAAACGCAATTCAGCGTCATCCCCGCTTCTCAAACACATAACAAGATATTTACCGGCATGCTTGAGCCCGCTGTCATACGCTTCTTTAAAAGCAATACTTTGAGTAATACGCTGACGGCGCGACAAACCCATATCAGGCCTAGCAGACCGCGGCACGCCGTCTATCTGCTGTTTCCCGGTTAAAGCGCAGGAAACACACATGACAAGCTCCTTAAACAGTCAGTTTGGCCCGGCCCTTGCGACGGCGACGCGCCAGGACTTTTCGGCCTCCCTTGGTCGCCATTCTTGCCTGGAACCCTACTTTGCGTTGTCGTTTTTTCTTGGACGGTTGATATACACGTTTCATTCAAATTTTTCCCTTCTTTTCAACGCATGGAACCCTAAAAAGACTGAAACATTACCACGTTACGCGTGCATGTCAAGCAAACGGAGAATTTTATGATGAACACGTCTATAAAGGCGAAATCGTTATTCAAGCGCTTTACTAAGAACAGCTTCAATGATCGTTCTGCCGTCTATCAACACCGGAGCGCTTCGTGACCGCCAAGCGCGGCGTTTAGCCACTGCAATAAGAGAATGCCCCCTGGTCATAAACAATAAACCGTCCAACTGCAAGGCGAGGTGATAAAACGGGGAGGCAGCGGAGTAAAGCTTTTTTACCTTCGCATCAACATCACCAACCCCGGCCCTTATTTTAAGTTCCACATTCTGAACAATCGTATCCACCAGCTCTACAAAGAAACGTGAATACGAACGGACATTATGAACATCAAAACCGTGTTTCAGCAAACTGAATAATTGCGATTCAGTGTAACCAATGCTTACCATCCCCCTCTTCTCACAAGTCAAACCCAGCATGTGCCTGATCAGCCTGATCAAAGACATAGGCTTGGCATGAGACGCGTTCACGACCAGACGGCCATCCGGCTTTAAAACTTTGTGGCATTCCTCCACGAACGCGCTGTCGTCAACAATCCGCTCCAAAAAGTCAACTATCACAACCACATCAAATGTCTTTTTCTTGAAAGGCAAGGCACCCGATTTCTCCAGAGCTTCCACATCCTCGCCTACAATCTGCCGGATATTCCCGGCTGTCTTCTCGTCCCCTGTCACCACACTCCACTTGCCGCCGTGCTCGCACAGATAATGACACATGGCTCCGTTCTCAAGACCCGCAACAAGACAAACCTGTCCTTCCACCTTGCCGAGGGTATGAAAAATTTCATCCAGCTTGATCTGCATCGGCAATGATTTCTTGAAAATATGAAAATATTTCGCCGTTTCAGGGTTCATGGACACAGTTTTACTTATTGTTCCCGACATAGGGTACGCCACCTTTCAATCCGGTAATATATCAACTCCTGATTAAGTTGAAAGTGAAAAATAAAACAGCTTATTCGCCACGCGTGGTGCGCATATACAGCACGCTAATATGCAGATTCGTCTTGCGTGGAAATTAAGCAAATAAATTTCATTGAATAAGCTACTGCATAAGTGATAATCTACACTTCCCAATGAGCAACTCTTGGCATATCCGTAACGGCAGAATTGTGGATCCTCTCAATAAAAGAGGTGAAATTGCCGATCTTTACGTCGAAAACGGCATCATTACAACACGTCCAAGCGGCGGACATAACCTGCCGGAAATCAATGCCAAGGGCATGATAATAACCCCCGGATTCATAGATATCCATGTCCACTTCCGCGAACCCGGTAATAATGAAGCTGAAACCATCGAATCCGGCTCCATGTCAGCTGCACGCGGCGGATTCACTTCCGTTGCCGTAATGCCGAACACCCAGCCGCCAACCGACACCCCGGATAAAATCAAAGCGCTTCTAAAACACAATATCGCAAAACCGGATGTCAAAATACTGCCCGTCGGCTGTATCACCCAAAACCGGCAAGGCGCAGAACTGGCTGACATCGAAGGAATGACAAAAGCCGGAGCCATGGCATTCAGCGACGATGGAAGCACCGTGACAAATGACACGCTTATGAGGGAAGCCGCAGAAATCGCTCATCGCGTCAACCGCCCCATTCTGGACCACGCTCTTGATCCGGCGCTCGCTCTTGACGGCGTAATGAACAAAGGCATCGCGTCCAAACGGCTTAATCTGCCAGGCATCCCTCCTGAAGCTGAAATTAGAATAGTGCAAAGAGACATTAAATTAGCGGAACAAACCGGCTGCACAATGCACATTCAACACGTCTACACGCGTCAATCAGCCGAACTAATCAGACAAGCACGCAAACACGGCCTGCCTGTATCGGGTGAAGCCACCCCACACCATCTGTCATTTACGGACGAGGATATAAAAATTGAAGACACCAGCTTTAAAATCAATCCGCCGCTGGGCACAGAAGACGACCGCATGGCCCTGATTTCCGCGGTCACGGATGGAACCATTCAGACTCTTGCCACAGATCACGCGCCGCATTGCGCGCAAGACAAGGCGAAAGGGTTCCTGCACGCCCCGTTCGGAGCCATCGGTCTTGAAACCGCTGTCGGAACAACATACACACTGCTTGTTAGAAGCAAATTAATGAGCCTGACAGACTGGATATGCAGGTGGACAACCGGTCCCTCCCGCGTACTGGGCATTCCTGAACCTTCTCTTTCCGCCGGCCAACCCGCAAATATCTCAATATTTGATTTGGAATCCGAATGGATTGTGAACCCGGACGAGTTTCTATCCAAATCGCGCAACACTCCCTTTAAGAAAAGAAACCTTTTCGGCCAGGCAATATACACTTTTAACCACGGCAAAATAACATGGAAACGCTATTGACAAATATTTCCAGTTATGCAAATAATAATCATTACATTTTATGCGTTTTTTATAGTTTAATTTGTTGAGGGAAAAATGGCTTTTTTACTTGTAACTTCTTCAGGCAAATTAAAGGGTAAGCGACTCGAAATAAACAAGAATAAGGTCACCATCGGTCGCGCTCCCGACAACGATATCTCAACTGATGACTCTGTCGCTTCAGCATGGCATTGCTCTGTCGTAAAAGATGGAAAAAAATACTCCCTGATGGATTTAAACTCCACCAACGGCACGCGGCTTAATGAAGAATTCGTCAAAAGCTCTCATCTCAAACCAAAGGATGTCATAAGAGTCGGATCACTAGAGATACTTTTCGACGGCGAGGACGTTGAAGTCCAGAATACGGCAGGATCGCCAAGCGAGCCTTCAACACCTTCTTTTGAAGCACGAAAGGAATCCAAAAGCGTCTTTCTGCCGATAATTATTTCCCTTGCCGTTCTGGCCGTTCTGGCGGCCTGCTGGTTCTTATTCCGCCTGCTGGTCAAGTAAGCTTCTGAAAGTCCGGCATGTGTTCACACTCTTAATCTTTCCACTTCATCCTTGTCTGCCGGAATGCTTTCAATATAGGACACACAGCGTGACGATTTGACTCTGACGAGAACAGGCTCTGTGTCGGAAGCACAATCGCTGTAGCGCGCGCAGATTGCCGCGGCCTGAGATATCTGCTCCCGGGTAGCAGTAAATGGCAGCAGACATGTAGGACCGGGAATTTTCTCAACCTTCAGCACCAGATCATAAAGCTCAGCCGCTCCTTCGAGAAAAGCATTGTCATGAGCGTCACGACCGATAATCAGCTTCATATTGTCAGCAAGCCTGAAATGCCGGCCATAACGGAGTAAAGTCAAGGATCTCACGCCATCCAGCCCCTCATGGTCTTTCAAATCCTTCAGTCGCTTGCAGAAATTAGGTTCCGTAAGGCGACAGCCGCCGGCGGGGTTGGGATAATCTTTGAGCTGATACTTTTCAGCAAGATCAAATTGTATCTTCCGGCCGCGCCCCTGAATACCGAGCAGTCTTTTGCGGTCAACCCACCCTTCTCTTTCCGGCAAAGTTTCAGACAGCAACCACGCGCTCAGCGGACGAAGTATCAAATCTTCATATCCTGATTCTTTCGCCACACAGGTCATCGCCTGTCTGTTTTGAGACATCGGCCGTTCATTAAGGACTTCTCCCGTACACAGAAAGTGGCACCCTTTTTCTTCCAGCATTTCCCCCGCCCTTCTCAACATCAACGCATGACAGTCTATACAGGGATTCATGCAGGAACCAAACCCGTGTTTCGGTTTATCAAGAAGGGATAAAATATCACGGGTAAAATCAACTAGGTGCAGAACTATACCCAGCTGAACGGCAGCCGCCTTGGCGGCATCAGAACAAAAGAAGGGGCTCTCAAAAACAACACCCTGAACTTCCACCCCTTGTTCTTTGAGAACACACACCGCCAACCGGCTGTCTAAACCGCCGGAAAGCAAACTCAATGCTCGAACTCGTTTTTTTTCTTCCATCCAGAGCGTTTATACACTTTTGTTCCGGCATATGAAAACAAAAAAACAGATAAACAAAAACATTGACCTGTATATTAAACAATCTACTATGCACATGTTTCTAGGCGTATTGACTTTTAATTCAACAATCAGGAGGCACGAAAATGGCTATTATAAACTTCGGCGGCGTCAAGGAAACCATCGTAACAAGAAAAGAATTTTCACTCAGCAAAGCCAGAAATGTCCTAAAAAACGAAACCATCGCAATAATAGGTTATGGCGTACAGGGACCCGCTCAGGCCCTGAACCTCAAGGATAACGGCTTCAAAGTTATCATCGGCCAGTCACAGGCTTTCCCGAAAGACTGGGACCGGGCAAGAAAAGACGGCTGGGTGCCCGGCAAAACACTGTTCGATATTGAAGAAGCCGCTCAACGCGGAACAGTAATCCAAATGCTGGTAACAGATGCTGCCCAAATGGCTATCTGGCCCAAAATAAGAAAATGCCTGAACCCCGGAGACGCGCTCTATTTCTCACACGGATTCTCCATCGTTTACAAGGAACAAACCAAAGTTATCCCGCCGAAGGACGTGGACGTAATTTTGGTGGCACCCAAAGGCTCAGGCACTTCTGTGCGCCGTAACTTCCTTTCAGGCGCCGGCATCAATTCCAGCTATGCCGTATTTCAGGATGCCACAGGACGCGCGAAACAACGCTGTATCGCACTCGGAATCGGAATCGGATCCGGCTACCTGTTCCCTACCAGTTTCAAACAGGAAGTCTTCAGCGACCTGACCGGAGAACGCGGCATACTCATGGGCGCGCTCGCCGGAGTAATGGAGGCTCAATATG